>CAJJQT010000057.1 GCA_905193995.1 uncultured Porphyromonadaceae bacterium
AGGTCGGCCTCGAAGTCCTTGCTGCCCTCGAGCTGCGCGGCCGCCTTCGACGGCCCCACGACCTTTACCCCGCGGTCGGCGAAGTAGTCATAGATTCCGGCCACGAGCGGATCCTCGTTACCGACGACTATCATGTCGATGGCCTTATCGGCGACAGTCTGCTCCAGAGCCTCGAAGGCGAGGGGACTTACGTCGGGCAGGTTCGTGCCGTAGGCAGCCGTACCGCCGTTGCCGGGAGCGATCCACAGATGCGAGCATCGCGGACTTTCAGAGATTTTGCGGGCCAGAGCCGATTCGCGGCCGCCCGAACCAAGGAGCAGAATGTTCATGTCGTTTTTTTAGGATAAGTTATTTGACGGAAATTTATTTCACGATTTCTTTTTCCAGCCACGCGAACGCATTATCGGCCCTTCCTGAGGTTTGAGCGAAGGCTGCTTGCCCACAAGCATCTTCAGAGCCTGCGGATTGCGTCGCTTTGCCAGCGGGTTTTCGGGATCCGGTTCAGGCTCGGCGACGGGGCGCCCTCCGAAGCGGCCACGGGTGTCGTCCTTGCGGTCGGCGAAGCGGTCTCCCGACCGGCTGAAGCCGCCCTTGCGGTCGCTGCGGCGGTCGGAAGCGGCCCGCTCGGCAGGTCCGTGGCCTATCTTGCCCCCGGCGCGGACGAAGCCCTTGCGGTCACCTTCGAATATCACATACTCGCGCAGCGAGCATTCGAGGGCGCCGTTGTAGAGCGGTATCTTCTGACTGGGAGCCAGGCCGATGCGTGCGAAGTACTCGTCGCGGTAGCCGATGATCCAGGCATGGTAGCCGGTAAACACGTGTTTCAGCTTCGAGCCTATGGTCTGGTACAGTGCATCCATGTCGGGAGCGCTGATGCGCTCGCCGTAGGGTGGATTGGTCACAAGCACGCCGGCAGGCTGCGGAGCCTCGGTCCATGTGGATATAGCCCGGCACTGCAGGTCGATGTATTTGCCTACCCCGGCACTCTTTATGTTCTCCGTGGCTATCTTCACCGCCTTGGGCGAGATGTCGGCGCCGTAGATCTTAAATTTGACCTCACGCTCGCCGCTGTCGTCGTTGTAGAGACTGTCGAAGAGTTCGGCGTCGAAGTCCTTCCAGCGCTCGAAAGCGAATCCGCGGCGGTAGATGCCGGGGTTGATGTTGGCGGCGATCAGGGCGGCCTCGATCAGGAACGTGCCCGAGCCGCACATGGGGTCGACCAGCGGACAGTCGCCTCGCCAGCCGCTGAGCAGGATGATACCCGCTGCGAGCACCTCATTGATAGGCGCCTCCGTCTGCGCCACGCGGTAGACGCGCTTGTGCAGCGACTCGCCCGATGAGTCGAGTGAGAGCGTCACGTCGGTGCCGTTGATATGGACGTTGATCATCACGTCGGCGTCGGTAAGGCGTACGCCGGGGCGCTTGTCCTCGCCGTAGCGGTCCTTGAACCAGTCTACTATGGCATCTTTCACCTTGTAGGTGACGAAACGCGAGTGGCTGAATTCGTCGCTGTTGGCGACAGTGTCGATGGCGAATGTCTTGTCGATCGACAGCATCGAGCCCCAGTCGAATTCCTTCACCATCTCATAGAGTCGCTCGGGATCGCGGGCCTTGAACTTGTAGAACGGCTTGAGGATGCGCAGGGCCGTGCGACACGAGAGGTTCGCCTTGTACAGCATGGCAAGGTCGCCTTCGAACGACACCATGCGCCTGCCGGGCAACACATTGACGGCTCCGAGTGCCCGGAGTTCTTCGGCCAGCACGCCCTCGAGACCGGCAAACGTCTTGGCCACCATTTCAAACTGATTCTCCATATCTGTCGATTTTCGCTTTCTTAATTACGCTGCAAAGGTAGCAAAATTAATGCGATTATCGCGCACCGGGCGCCCGATTAATTACGCTGACATCCATGAAAAAAACGCGGCCACTCTCACGAGCCGCCGCGTTCCTACCTATGATTCACTTATGTGATCTGAAATTTCTTTGTCGCACCGATACTTACTTGACGAGCACACGGCGGGCGAAGTCATCGACCGAGACAATGTAGAGCCCGGGCGCAAGAGTCAGCACGGTCTCGCCGGCTGAAATCTGCGCGGCGAACACCGTCGCGCCGTCAAGGCCGTAAACGGTGGCGCTGACAGCCTCTGCAGCCTCGATCACAAGCTGACCGTCGCGGCTGTATGCATCCCAGCGGTGATAGTCGGCCACAGCGTCGGGCACGAGATTCGAGTACTTGGTAGCACTGATCTCATCGAGCATAAAGCGCTTACCCGAGGTCTGGCGCACGCGCAGGCGTGCGTCTGCCGCTACGTTTACGGTAAATGTCTGTTCGGCATAGGTCGACGAAGTGACGTTGCCCGTGCCGGCGCTCTGCCAGCTCTGGCCTCCGTCGGTCGAATATTCAAGTTCGTACGTGGCGTTGCCGTCGGCGTTGAAGTAGGCCGTCCAGATGCTGACGGTGCCGATGCCGCCGTGGTGATCCTCGACGGCAGTAATCGTCGATGATGTCGTGCGGCCCATACGGACTGCCTGGTCGCCCTGGTAAGCCTTGTCAGACGGCCATATGCCTGCGTCGGTCATATTCCACTGGCATGCGGTGCCCTGATATGTAGGCGGGCTGTATGAGGATACGTTCTTGTCGACGGGTTCGAAGTCCTCGTGGAAAGCGAGAGCCACAGCCACATAGCCTTCGGCTTCGGCGTCATCGTTGCGGTAGTCGCCCGAAGTGGCTACGATCGACGTGCGGAAGCTTCCGGCGGCAGCCGAATTGAGTCGCAGGTACAGGCGGTCTTCCTCCGGGTCGAGGCTGATTGAGCGGCTCCACGCCGACTTGTCGGTCGAGAGTTCGAAGGGCTCGGCGACCTCAACTTTCAGCGGTTCCGATATATTCTCGATAAACACGAGCAGCTCGGCGGCTTCGGAGGGCTCGCCCGGTTCGGCGGTGAAGTAAAGTTCGCCGTCGAACAGGAATATGACGCGGGGCAGCGGCGCCATGGTGGTGACTTTCACCGCGTCGGAGTGCAGGCGCTGCGAGCTGACTGTATATGTATATTCGGTGAGCGGCTGAAGGTCCTCGACAAGGAATTGCTCATCGGCTGCATCAACCGACATGGGATAGCCGTCGATCGGCTCGCCGTCGAGACATACGTTGAGGGTATACTGTCCGTTGGCGTCGGCATCGCCCACATTGCTCCATGTGGCCACAAACGAACAGTCGTCGTAGGTGGTGACCGGACCGGCCGGCAGCGAACTGATGGCTGAGCCCTTGAGATTCACGCGCGATGTCAGCGAGCCCGATTTCACAGTCAGCACAGCCGCGTGAGCGCCGGCCGACGCCGGATTGTAAGTGACTGTGACGGATGTGCCGCTTTCGGCCGCGGCCTTTGTCACTGTGGCGGGTGACACGCTGAAGTCGGCGTTGTCGACGCTGAACGTCACATTGCCTTCGAGAGCCGCGCCGCGCACGTTTAGGGTCGCGCTGCGAGGATAGCCTGCCACGGTAGCGCCCAGATCGAGCGTAGATCCGTCGACCGGCTGGTTGAGCGTCGGGTTTGCTATGCCGCCGGGAGTCCACCCTGTGCCGATCCTGTCGCCCCATATGTATTCAGCGAGTTCGGGATAATCTATAAACGGATTGCGGTTGCCCTGATTGCGCGACACCACATCGTTGCGCTTGATTTCCTTTTCGCTCACAGGATCCTGGCGGTGCCACTTGAGCAGCAGATTGACGGCCCACGACGAAAAAGCCGGGTAGCTGTTGTGGGCGAGCATGGCGCTGTTCCACGAACTGATCCGCGTGTTGTACGCGGCAGCCATGTAGAAATAAGTGCGTGCGAAGTCACCTTTATATTCGTCGTCGGGTTCGAACACCGTTCCCGAATACCCGGGAAACGTGGAGCTACCGAGCCTGCCGAGAGGCTTCACGCTACCGTTCGACCGCAGATATGTGCCGTTGGCGCACTCGCCGAAGGGGTAGTTGCTTCGCTGGCCGTTAACGGCGCCGTCGGTCGGATAGAGGTGATATGCGTCGGAATACATCGGTTTCTGGTCGTTGAACCAGCTTTTCGGGAACGAATGCTCACGGTTGTAGCACGAGCCCACGCCACTGTACGAACCGCACTGGTTGCGGCCGGGCGTGTACTGGCTCGTCGAGTACATATCCCATATATAGCCGTTGGAGCGCACGTCGGATGTCTTGTAGAGCGTCCAGAGCCCGTTGTAGCTTAACACATTGGGGTTTCCGACTACGGAATTCAGGGCCGTCAGCAGCGCCGCCCCGCTTTTGCCCTCGCAGCTCGAATAATATCCGGCCGGGGCTTCCGCCTGTGCCGCGCCGCTGAAACTCAGGGCGGCCACGAGGAGTATCGCACTTTTTTTCAGGTAGTTCATAATAATTGCTTACAGGTATTTTTCATGTTATCCGAAAACGGATGCCAAAATTAGTGCAAATATCCCGAATTTCAAACAGATGCTCCTCATTTTACTAATTTTTAGGCGATATTTGCAAAAAATGCACCAAAAATTTGTCCGTTTCGAAACCATTGCTTACCTTTGCAGTCGCTAACCAAGGGTTCCTTGGCCGAGTGGTTAGGCAACGGTCTGCAAAACCGTGCACAGCAGTTCGATTCTGCTAGGAACCTCAACAGAAAGCGCGCCTCACACCGGGGCGCGCTTTTCTCTTATGACTCTTTCCGCGGATATTCTGCGGCGCGGCGGGGATTCATCGGGAACCACCCCTTGATCACGCGCTGCCGTTGATCGAAGATTTCCTTGATAGTCCAGAACGACGAGAAACCGACCACACCCGACAGCGTCGACCACAGCACGTCATCCACGGCCACCGACAGCGCGCACATAGCCGCGCCAAGAACGGCAAACCACCACCAGCACCGCGTGCCGAAATAATACTCGCACTTGATCACTACGGGATGGAAGAGTCCTATTACCAAAAAAGTGCCCAGACCGATCACAAGCCCGAGCAGATGATATTGACTAAGTATCTCGCTCATTTTTAATTCTAAATTTTACATTCTAAATTCTCAATTTTCCTGAGCCTGCGCATACAGCGTCTCCAGCGCGTCGGTGAGCAGGTCAAGCACCAGCTCGAAACCTTCGGCCCCTTCATAATATGGATCGGGCACGTAGTCGTAGCGGGTGGCCACATTGCCCATCCAGTCGCTCATAGGCCTGATTTTGGCCATTGCTTCGGCCGAGGGCGCAAGCTCGCGCAGGTCTGCGATATTGCCCGAATCCATGCCGATGATCAGGTCGAATTCGTCGAAATCAGACTCTCGGACCTGGCGGGCGCAGTGTGTCAGCTCGAGCCCGCGGCGCCGGGCGTGGATACGCATGCGGTTGTCGGGAAGCTGCCCTGCGTGCCAGTTGCCGATGCCCGCAGAGTCGATAACCCACTGATTTTCGTCGCCTTCGCGTTCGACGATCGATCGCAGGACGCCCTCGGCGGCAGGCGAGCGGCAGATGTTTCCGAGACAGACAAACAGGACGCGAAGCGGACGGTGCGCAGGTAGTTCAGAATGCTTATTCATTGTTCAGATCATTGATGATGAGTGAGGCGGCGCGAGCCGATGCCCCCGCAGGGCCGAGGATGGCGCGCATTTCGCGGTAGCCCTCGATCTGCGCCGCGCGCGCCGGCGAACTGTCGGGCGTGAGTTGCCGCAGCCGCTTGGCCACAGCCTCCGGAGTGCAAAAGTGGAGCAGCATCTCGGGGATGATCTCGCGGCCGGCAATCAGATTCGGCAGCGACACAAAGCGGACCTTCAGAAGCCGCTTCATCAGGTTGTAGGCCAGTTTCGACCCATTGGAGCGGTACATCACCACCTGCGGCACACCTGCCAGAGCCGCTTCGAGCGTGGCCGTACCCGACGTGACCAGGGCTGCCTGTGCGTGGGCCAGCAGCTCGTGGGTGGCGCTTCGCACGACCTTGAACTTGGTCAGGCCGCTGTAGACACTGTCATCGACGGACGGAGCGCCGGCTACCACAATGGTATAACCGGGAAACTCACGGGCGACGGCGTCCATCACCGGCAGATTGCACCGGATCTCGCCGCGGCGGCTGCCCGGAAGCAGGGCTATGAACGGGCGGTTGGCCCGCAGCCCGTGAGCCTTGGCGAATTCCTCGCGCGACGGAGCGGCGGCCAGCGCCCGCTCGATTTCCTCTACCGACGGATTGCCGACATAAGTGGCATTGGCGTAGCCATGCGAGCTGTAGAAATTTGGTTCGAAAGGCAGGATGCACAGCACGCGGCACACGAGCCGGCGGATGGCCTTCACGCGCCACTGCTTCCATGCCCATATCTTTGGCGAGATATAGTAATATACGGGGACGGAAGCCTTTGCGGCCGTCGCGGCTACCTTGAGGTTGAAACTCGGATAGTCGATCAGTATCAGCGCGTCGGGCTTCGATTCCACGACAGCCTGCCGCGCTGCGGCCATGTTTCTGCGGATCTTGCCAAGATTACGCAGTACCTCGCTGAATCCCATGTAGGCCATGTCGCGGTAGTGGATCAGCGGCCCGTGCTCCGCGATCTCGGCCATAAGATCGCCGCCAAGGAAGGTGAACCGCGCCTGCGGATCGGTGGCGACCAGCTCACGCATCAGCTGCGAGGCGTGCAGGTCGCCCGAGGCTTCACCGGCTATGAGAAAGTAATGCATCAGCGTCGTTTTTTGAAAAAGTCAATAATCAGGGCGGCACATTCGTCGGCCAGGACGCCCCACTCCACCTCGGCCTTAGGGTGAAACGGCGAAGCGACGGTCAGCGAACTGTAGCCGCGGCGCTCGTCGCGGGCGCCGATGACAATGCGGCGCAGCTGGCTCCAGCCGATGGCACCGGCACACATCAGGCACGGCTCCAGGGTCACGTACAGCGTTGCATCGTCGAGATACTTGCCTCCGCGCTCGTTGGCGGCGGCAGTGATGGCCTGCATCTCGGCATGGGCGGTGACGTCGCGCAGCGTCTCCGTGAGGTTGTGGCCGCGGCCCACGATACGCCCCCCGGCCACTACGACGGCGCCGACGGGAATCTCGCCGTCGGCCATAGCCCGGCGAGCCTCGCCGATGGCCATTTTCATATAGTATATATCGTCGGGGGTAACCATGCTTTGTTAGTTTCAGAGGCGGAGTGTCAGCCCCTCATACGCGGCGATGATCTCGCCGCTGAAAGTCGAGGCTGCCTCGCGGGCGAACTGTTCGGTATCTTTGTACACTTTCGAATAATGGCCGAGCACCAGCCTTTTGGCTCCGGCGGCCGCAGCTATCATACCAGCTTGGGTGGCTGTGGAATGGCCGCGCGCGCAGGCCTTTTCGAGACAGTCGTCGCAGTAGGTCGACTCGTGGTAGAGCGTGTCGACGCCGCTGATCCACTCGGCTATGGCCGGCTTGTAGCCCGTGTCGCTGCAGTAGGCGTAGCTGCGGGCCGGCGAGGCGTCGGTCGTGAGCATGGCATTCGGAATGACGCGGCCGTCGGGCCTGACGAAGTCGGCGCCGTTCTTTATGTCATTCATGAGACTGACCGGAACCTGATGATAGCGCACCATATCGCCTATGATATGCCGCTGTCCGGGCTTTTCCCTGAACAGAAAGCCCACGGCAGGCACCCGGTGATCCAGCGGAAAGGTCTCTACGGTCAGCGACTTGTCGTCGATGATCATCGCGCGACGGGGCTCAATGATGTCATAGACGAGATCGTAGGAACGCTCGCGGCAGAAGACTGCAAGAATCCGGTCGAGCACCTCGGCGCCTTCGGCGAAGGTGTGTACCGTGACCGTCCCGCCTATATCGTGCAGTGCCATGGTCGAAAGCAGACCGGGCAAGCCCAGGAAATGGTCGCCGTGGAGATGCGATATAAAAATATGACTGAGACGGTTGAGTTTCAGCCGCATTTTCTTGAACTGGAGCTGTGCTCCCTCGCCGCAGTCGATCATCAGTAACTGGCCGCGAAAGTCAATCACCTGACACGACGGCATATGGTACGCCGTCGGGGTTGCTGAGCCGCAGCCGAGATAGTTTACGTCGAATTCAAGCATAGGGAGTCAGTGTCGCTATGGGTTTGAGCTCGGGATGAGCGTTGCGGTTGGACGTGATCCTATAGTCGGGCCGCAGCATCAGGAAGTGGCTGAGTGCGATGCCGCAGTCGAGGAGCATCAGCGAGTCCTTCGGATCGCCGTAGACGTCGATCGTCCCCGACGGGTTGAATGCCAGGCGCCAAGGCTGCCGGTTACAGGCGCTCGGGGCGAGCCGCAGGGCTTCGAGGGCATCGATCAGAAAAGGCGGCTCAACGCCGGCTATGATGATATCGGTCATGGGCAGGCGCCGGCGGCCGTGTACGGCGCTGCGCATCACCTTTTCGACGAGGCTGGCGCGCGGCGCTGCATAGCCTGCGGCTATGACTGCCACAGTGTCGCGGCCGGCGGTGCGGTCGGCCAGACTGCGGTTGAATGTTCCGCTGATCCAGCATGTAGCCAGTCCGCGGCGGGTGAGCTCGATGACCAGACGCTCGCCTTCCATGCCGCCCTTGAATAGGTCAGTGCCGGCGACCGCCACGTAGCGCGGCTTGCCGCGGAGGATGCCGTACGAGCCGATGCGCCCCTCGCCGAGGGCGGCCTGGTCAAGCACCGTGAGAGTGTCGCTGCCGGCGCAGAGTTCGTCAAGCAGCCCTTCAGGTGGCTGCTGCTGCGTGAATGTGCGCGTGGATGTGCGCTTGCTGATAGCTTCCGGAATAGATAACATTGGCTGTGTTTATAGATAGGTGAATATGTGCGTCAGATAATTCGGTTCTTGAATCCCATGCCTGTCAGAGCCCGGCTTACGGCCTGAGCGCGGTCGCCCTGAATGAGTATTTCGCCGCCGCGGCAAGATCCGCCTGCTCCCAGTTCCTTTTTCAGCCGGGAGGCCACGAGGTCGATCTCGTCGTCGGCGATTG
>CAJJQT010000058.1 GCA_905193995.1 uncultured Porphyromonadaceae bacterium
TCCGATCTTGCTCCACATGCTCGCCCACGGTGCCCACATCTACTTCCTGACGCGCACCCCGTCGCCACGCATTATCATGGACGCCTTCGCCACCGTGCGGCCAAAACTCATCATCACCGTACCGCTCATCATCGAAAAAATTATTAAGGGCCGTGTGTTCCCGCTGCTCGATAAGCCGCTCATGAAGGTGCTTCTGCACATTCCAGTGGTCGATGACCGCCTTCTGGGCAAGATACGCGACAAGCTTACCGCCACTTTCGGAGGCAATCTCGAACAGCTCATCATCGGCGGAGCCGCACTGAACAAGGACGTCGAGACATTCCTTCGTCGCATACATTTTCCCTTCACTGTCGGCTACGGTATGACCGAGTGCGCCCCGCTCATAGCATACGCCCCCTGGGATGCACAGCGCCCGGGCTCATGCGGGCGCATCACAGACCGGATGGAAGCCCGCATCGACTCGCCGGACCCGGCCAACGTCCCCGGCACACTCTGGGTACGCGGCGACAACGTCATGAAAGGGTACTACAAGAACGACGAGGCTACAGCGTCGACCATCAAGGACGGATGGATGAATACGGGCGACATCTGCCAGATGGACGACGACGGCTTCCTCTACATCCGCGGCCGCGACAAGAGCATGATTCTCGGCCCGTCCGGACAGAACATCTACCCCGAAGAGATAGAGCACGCCGTCAACAACATGCCCTATGTCAGCGAATCACTCGTGGTCGAGCGCGGCGGCAAGCTCGTGGCGCTGATATATCCCGACTACGAAGCCGCCCTCAAGGACGGGCTGTCCAATACAGCCCTTGAGGATCTCATGCGTCAGAATATCAAGCAGGTCAACGCCGACCTGCCCGCCTACAGCCAGATCGCCGACCTCACCTTGCTGCAGGAGGAATTCGAAAAGACACCCAAGCGCTCGATCAAGCGATATCTATATCAGCATTAACCTGTACACACCGCATACTGCATGAAAAGAACTGTTCTACTGGCAGCCGCCACTCTCGGTTGCCTTTCGGCCGGGGCCGTCACGCCGCTGTGGCTCCGCGACGTGAAGATCTCGCCCGACGGCTCACGCATAGCCTTCTGCTATAAAGGCGACATCTACACCGTACCGGCCGGCGGCGGAAACGCCTCGCGGCTGACCCTCTCCGACGATTACGAAGCCAACCCAGTCTGGAGCCCCGACTCGCGTTCGATAGCCTTCGCGAGCGACCGCAACGGCAATTTCGACATCTACATCATCGACGCCGCCGGGGGCACCCCCGCCGCCTGACATACAACTCGGCGTCAGAGATTCCCGAGACATTCACTCCCGACGGATCGGCTGTCATGTTCTCTGCGTCGATTCAGGATCCTGCGCCGAGCGCCATGTTCCCTTCCGGTCGAATGACCGAACTCTACAGTGTCTCTGTAAAGGGCGATGAAGCACCCGTGCAGGTACTCGCTACTCCGGCCCGCTTCGTCAGCTGGCTTCCCGGCGGAAAATCGTTCCTATATCAGGACGTCAAGGGTTTCGAGGATGAGTTCCGCAAGCATCACACTTCGTCGGTTACCCGCGATGTATGGATCTACGACACGGCCACGCGCCGCCACACTAATCTGACGCTGCGCGGCGGCGAGGACACCAATCCCGTGGCCGGCGCCGACGGCACATTCTACTTCCTGAGCGAACGGAACGGCTCCCCGGTCAATGTCTACGCGGCCACACTGAGCGATCCGAAGAACGCCCGCGCTCTGACCTCGTTCAAGACACACCCGGTGCGCTTCCTGTCGCGCGACAACCGCGGCGACCTCGCATTCGCTTACGACGGCGAGATCTACACCATGGCTCCCGGAGCGCAACCGGTCAAGGTTGCCATCGACCTTGTCGACGATTCAACACCCGACATCGAGAAGGTAGCCGTGCGCTCAGGCGCTTCCGAAGCGGTCCCGTCGCCCGACGGCAAGACCGTAGCCTTCGTCTACCGCGGCAACGTATTCGTCACATCGACCGACTACTCCACCACCCGTCAGGTCACCGACACTCCCGAGGCCGAGGCTGACCTGAGCTGGGCGCCCGACGGCAAGACGCTCTACTACACCTCCGAGCGCGACGGCCGCTACAACATCTACAAGGCCGTCATGGCACGGCCCGACGACGAGCCCGACTGGGCCCACGCAACTATCTTCCGCGAGGAACCCGTCTTCAAGGCTGACAAGCACGAGCGCCTGATGCCGCAGGTGTCGCCCGACGGCAAATCGCTCGCATTTATTCTCGACAGGCATATTCTCGCAGTCATGGATCTCAAATCCGGAAAGGTCCGCAAGCTCACCGACGGTTCGACATACCTGCAGAACGACGGACGGTTCAACTACACATGGTCGCCCGACAGCAAATGGATAGCACTCGAAGTCATAGCACGAAAGCACGATCCGTACACCGACATAGCCATCATCAATGTAGCCGACGGCTCGATGACTAATCTTACAAACAGCGGCTACTTCGACGCAGAGCCGCGCTTCGTCATGGACGGCAACGCTGTAGCTTTCGCTTCCGAACGCTACGGCATGCGCAACCACGCATCGTGGGGCTCGATGATGGATGTGATGCTCGTCTTCCTCAATCAACAGGCCTACGACGAATATATGCTATCGAAGGAGGACTACGCCCTGCTCAAGGAAGCCCGCAAAAACAAGGACAAGAACAAAGACAAGGATAAGGACACCGACAAGGATGGTGATAAGGACAATTCCGACAGTAAGGACATAAAGGTCGAGCTCGACGGCATCGCCGACCGCACTGTGCGAGTAACTCCCATGTCAGTCGACCTATCCGACGCCATATTTACCGACGACGGCGAGATTCTCTACTACATCGCCGAAATGCCCTCCGGACGCCAGCTGTGGAAATACGACCGCCGCGAGGACGAGCACAAGATGGTGACGTCGCTCACCGGACGGGCCGGATTCGAGGCCACGCCCGACGGCAAGAAAATATTCCTGCTGGGCTCGACCTTCCGCAAGCTCGACCCCAAGACGGGCAAGCTCACACCGATCGCTTACTCGGCTACCATGCAGCTCAACCACGACGCCGAGCGCGAATTCATGTTCGACAATATGGCCCGCGAGGAGGCCGCACGCTTCTACGTCGCCGATATGCACGGCGTCGACTGGCCCGCCATGACGGCCCACTACCGCCGTTTCCTGCCCCACATCAACAACAACTACGACTTTGCCGAACTTCTCAGCGAGCTTCTGGGCGAGCTCAATGTCAGCCACACGGGCGGTCGCTACTCGCACTCCGACTCGCAGGGCGATCGCACTGCCGCACTCGGTCTGCTCTACGACGTTAACCACGCCGCTGACGGGATGCGCGTCGCCGAGATTCTGCCCGGAGGGCCCTTCGCCAAGGCCGACACCAGGGTCGTTCCCGGCACCGTAGTCGAATACATCAACGGCACGCAGATCACGCCCTCGGTCGACATTTCCATGCTGCTCACCGACCAGGCGGGCAAACGAACCCTCGTCGGGCTGCTTGATCCGGCCACAGGCGAGCGCTGGGAGGAAGTTGTCAAGCCCATAAGCGCCGGCCGACAGAGCGCACTGCTCTACGACCGCTGGGTCAAAGGCCGAGCCGCTGCCGTTGACTCGCTTTCGCATGGCCGCCTCGGCTACGTACACATCCAGTCGATGGACGATGAATCGTTCCGCCGCGTATACTCCGACATTCTCGGCAAGTACAACGACCGCGAAGGCATCGTCATCGACGTGCGCTGGAACGGCGGCGGACGCCTCCACGAAGACATCGAAGTGCTCTTCTCGGGCAAGAAATATTTTACGCAGGAAATCCGCGGAACCGAATCGTGCGACATGCCTTCGCGCCGCTGGAACAAACCTTCGATCATGGTCATGTCCGAGGCTTGTTACTCAAACGCCCACGGCACACCCTGGGTTTATTCCCATCAGGGTCTCGGCTCGCTCGTCGGCATGCCCGTCCCCGGCACCATGACTTCGGTCAACTGGGTGCGCATGCAGGATCCGAGCCTCATTTTCGGCATTCCGGTCATCGGCTACCGGCTGCCCGACCGCTCGTTCCTCGAAAATCAGCAGCTCGAGCCCGACTTCACTGTCGCCAACGACCCGGCCGACATAGTCCTCGGCATCGACGCTCAGCTTGAGACCGCTGTCCGTGAGCTTCTGCGGCAGATCGACGACGCCAAGTAAAAATCTTCAGTCGCTGGACGCTTTCACGGCGAATCACGGCCGCATACATAACCTCGGTGAACATTTACCCGTTCACCGAGGTTTTTATTTTATCTTTTCAAATCTACTTTTACTGATCTATTATTATAAAGATTATGAAAAACTCCGCACACACCAACGAGGTCGCCTACGGCATCCTCGGGTTGATCATCATTCTGCTCATGGTCGCTGTCAGCGTCCTGCTCGTCACTCCGGCACATACTCCCGAAGAAGTCATATACACCAATGACGGCAACATGCTCGCCATCGAGAACACACTCGACTACGGCCTCGCAGCCGTTCCGGCCGACAACGTCGACATCATCGTATCTCAATAGGGAAAACAGGCTTTCCAGCCTGCGCCTGCGTTCTACGGAGGTATCCTCCGGAAACGGATATAAAAAAATTATCCGTCATCCCGACGAATAATCTTCTTACCTTAAATCTAATACCATGAAAAACTGATGCAAAGTTATCCCTTTTATGTTATATAGCATAATAATTCAATAAAAAAATGCTTTGAATTAACCCATTTTAACAAATCAATACCAGTTAGCTTATACGATTAATATTTGTTAACAAAAAATCAGCGCGGCCACCCTGCAAAAGGTACGACCGCGCCGGATAATCGGGAATTATTTACTTAGCGCACTATGATCTTGGCAACTTCACCGCCGCAGCTTACTACCGCAAAGCCTGCCCGACCGCGGAGTTCGGCGCGTCCGTCGGCGACAGCTGCTGTGGCTACACTGCGCCCGTCGGGAGTAGTCAGCACCACGGCGGTGCCGTCAGCGAGATCTGTCGTCACGACTACCAGACCATTGCCGGCCGCACGGGCCGTAAAGCTATGGGCGCCGTCGGCAGCGACATCAGTAACGCCCGACGTCACATTCATCGGAACGGTATAGATGTACAGTTTGGGGAATTCGGTATTGGTCACGACGCACATGACGTTCTCGAAGTTGTTGTAGAATGTTGTCACGCCGTTCTTGACCGTGTATTCCTCGCCCTCTACGAGCTCCTCGCCTGCAAGTTCCTCATTCTCATCTATGGTCGGCACGCCTATGAACCACCGGAATACCGACTGCACATCGCCACACGAAGCAACCTGCGACAAATCTACACAGTCGCCTACCTCTACGGCCTCTATCGGCTGCTGATTGACATAAGTGTAGCTGTAGTACTTCTTGCTGATGGGCGGCAGTGTATTGAAGGTGAACCGGTTGCCGTCGATCTGAAGCATGTTGAGGGACGGACACGGCGTCACGTCGAGTGTGGTCAGATTGTTGTTGCTGACTGCAAGTTGCTCGAGGCTGCGCAGTCCGTTCAGACTGATGCTTGCGAAGTTGTTGTCGGACAGCAGCAGCATCCACAGATTAGGCTTCGGACCGAAAACGATGTGATCGAGCTGATTACGCGAAGCGGCCAGAATCTGAAGATCTGTCAGCGGAGTCACGTCGAGCGTAGTAAGTTTGTTGCCGTTCAGTCCGAGAGTGGTCAGTTTCGGGAATACCGTCGGGTCGAACGAACTCAGCGCGTTGTCTTCAAGACTCAGCTCACGCAGGGCGGCAGCCTTCGGGAAACCGAACTCCGACAGGCCGGCGCCGTTTACCGAGAAGCAGATCAGGTCGACCATACCCGAAGCATCCATCGATTTCAGGGTGGCCCCGCTCATCGAAAACACGGTAATGTGTTCTGACGGCTCGTAAGTGTATACCTTGACCGTGGCATTGGCCCGGGTAGTGGCGCTGAACAGGCGGTAAGTGTCGGCAAGCAGATACTGTTCGAACACATCGCCCGTTCCGTCCCAGTCTATATAGAGGGCAGTACCGAGTTTCTCGGCGGCAAGCGACAGGCCTACGCTCTCACCATCCTCGGCTGTTACGAACGTAGCCAGCAGATTTGTAGGCATGCCGTCGGCCTTGATCAGCGTGGTCCGGAACTCGTTGGCGCCTGTAAAGGCCGGGAAAGCCGGATTTGTCATCACGCAATAGATCTTGCCGACGCCGGTATTCACAAACTTGGTCAGACCGTCCTGTATCGTGTAGTCTGTACCGGCTACCAGGGCTTTGCCGGCCTCGGTGTACCACGTATATGATGTGCCTTTGCCGTCGATCACGCGGTTTTGGTCCGACAGATTCACGCCCGGGCCTCGCGTAGGAAGCACAACTTCAGCCTGCGGTGCGTACACATACTTGACAGCAGCAGCCGGAGCGATGTACGGAAGTGTCTGCAGAGTGAACAGGTTGTTTTCGAGATGCAACTCGGATGCACCGAGGGGCTCGGGGAGCGTCAGGGCACTGAACCGGTTGCCCGACAGATTGATGTACCGGGTCTGGGTCAGATACGTCATATCGAGATCGCTGAGCTGATTGTCGCTCAGATCGAGCCACAGCAGGTTGTCGAAATCCTTGTAGGTGAACTCGGCTATCTTATTGCCCGAAAGATCCAGATACAGGATGGTCCGCGTATCGTTGAGCGTGATATCCGTAAGCAGGTTGTCTGCCACCGAAATGGCACTCAGCACATTCTTGCCGTATCCGCCGTTTACGCCCTCGAGAGTCAGATTGCGGAACTCGTTGCGGTCGAGCACAAGCGACTGCAGACAGCGGTTGTACGCCAGATCAATATCGGTCAGATGGGCGTCGGTGACCGAAAGCGACCGCAGCTCGGTGGCCTTCGTCAGGTCGATGTTCGACAGACGGGTGCCGCTGATCGAGAACGCCGTCACTACGTCGCCTTCGGCCGCATACACGGTCACGTGGCCGTAGCCCTTGCGGTTGAATTCCACGTTAGCGGCGTCGGCTGTCGGGGCCGTAGCCTTGAATTCCTGAAGCACGCCGTCGCCACAGTCGACATAGAATGTGCGCGGAGCGGCAGCCGTGGCGCCGTCGATGCCTACGCCGAATGCGATCCGGGTGCCGCTTCCCACAGCGGGATTCATATCTATGATGGCTGAGGGCTTGCCGTAGTCGGCAGCGTTCTTGACCATGAACAGAGCGGTCTGGAGGCGTGCATCGGGGAATGATGAATTGCCGAACGACACGTACACCGAGTCGGTGTATTCCTTCAGCAGCGTCAGTTTTCCGTCGGCATAGCTGTAAAATGAATCATCGAGAGGCTCAGCGGCGTCTGAGGTGGTCGAATAGGCGTACAGCACGGCATCGGTCGTGGTTCCCTCGCGGAGCACCATTGACGAGAAGTCGAGTACGGTTCCGGCGGCGTAAGAGCGGGCAGCAGGCAGCGGCTACGCCGGAGCAGGCGGCCACGCCTTCCCCCGCAGCTACGGCAGAGCCGACCCCCGTTCCGGCCCCGGCAGGCAACCCGCTGACCGGGCTGGACGACGCCGACTACACCGGTAAGCGCCCCGTGGCCGTGATGCTGCGCACGCTGGACGGCGCACAGCCCCAGTGGGGCATTGCGTCCGCCGATGTGCTGATCGAGGGCGTGACCGAGGGCAACACCGCGGGTCTGATGGCGCTGTTTGCCGACGTGGACCGCATCAGCAAGGTGGGGCCGGTCGGCCCGGGCCGCGACCTGTTTTTGCAGGCCGCGCTGCCGCTGAACGCGATGCCGGTCTCGATTGACAAGAACGTCTACGCGGCAAACCTGCTCAACACGCTGGCGTATCAGGATCTGGACGGCTACCACGTCGGCAAGACGGCGTTTGCCTTTGACCAGGGCCGTCAGGACGCAGGCTACCGCGAGGAAAACTGCTGGTACACCACCGGCGAGCTGATCCGCAACGGTGCGGCCAGCTACGGCACGGCGCTGGAGGGCAGCAACACCCCGCTGTTCCGTTTTGGCACGCGGGAGGAGGTTGCCCCCGAGAACCGCAGCGGCATGAGCCTGACCGTGACGTTCTCGAAATCCGACAGCGAGCAGCTGAACTACAACACCGGCACCGGCCTGTACGAGAAGCTGAACGCCGACGGAAGCCCGATGACCGACGCCGACAACGGCCAGCAGGCGGCGTTCACCAACGTGTTTGTGCTGTATGCGTCCAGCGGCATCAAGGATGACGGCTACACCCGCCAGTACGACATGACCGGCGGCACCGGCCTCTACCTGCACGGCGGCGCGTGGGAGCAGATCTCGGGCCGTTCAGCCTGACCGCCACCGACGGCACGCCGCTGACCGTGGCCCCGGGCAAGAGCTTTATCGCGATCTGGGGCGGCTACTACGGCCAGGCCCTGCGCCTGACCGCCGCCGACGGCAGCGAGCAGACCCTGCCCGAAAAGCCCGCCCTGCTGGCAAGCGGCGTCACTGATGAAGCCGCTGCCGCCGCCGAGGCCGCGCTGTCGAACGCGCAGAAGCTCATCGACGCGCAGGCTGCCATTGACCAGGCCAACGCCAGCCTGGCCGAGGCACAGACTGAATTGCAGGACGCCCAGGCCGCCCTGGACGCCGACAGCGAGAACGCCGACCTGCTCGCCGCCCGCGATGCCGCGCAGGCAAAAATCGACGAGCTGAACCAGACCATCGCGGACAATCAGGCGTATCTGGATGCGAACGCTCCGCAGCCGGAGGAAACCGCGCAGCCGGAGGCAACCGAAGCCCCGGCGGAATGATGAAGGTGAGCGGCAGCCGCAAACGACCGGAGGGGCTTTGACGGGCCTTCCCATGGCCGTCCGTATCCCCCACAGCCGCCCGCTGCAAAAATTGCCGCCGTGTAGGGGCCGGGCATGCCCGGCCCGCGGCCTTC
>CAJJQT010000059.1 GCA_905193995.1 uncultured Porphyromonadaceae bacterium
ATCCTTTCACACGGGGCAGAAAACGCGGTTATGTTTTTCGGGTTTGGGCGCCTCACGCGAAAAAAGTTTCCGTCGTGGGGGATTTTAATCAATGGGATAAGGATTCCCATGTTATGGAACGGCTGATCGACAATGAAACCTTCGAACTTTTTATTTCCGGCGTAAAGCAATACGACTGCTATAAATATTGCATAGAAACCGCGGACGGTAAACAGCTCTTTATGTACACAGGTGTGCGCAAAGAAGTTCAGCCGGGCGGCGGTGTCCGTGACATCCAGACTCAGTTCAATGTCATTCGCCTGCAGACGGTCCAGATCCTCTTCCAGCCCCTGGATCTCCAGCATCACATGATCCGCATCGAAGGAATAGGAATAATTTTCCCGTTCTCCCTCGAATTTCACATTCAGGACATTATAAGAAATCGTCCGTTTTTTCAACTGCTCCACCTTTAGCGTCACATGAACTACTGAGTCCGTATCACCTGCAATGGTGATATTATCAGGAAGCAGTTCCTTCAGATCGACATCAACCTGTACATCAGAAGTAGCTCCATCAATACTTAAATATTCTTTTGGAATCGTCAGCGTACTCATGGATGCCAGCGCAGATTTTAATCCCTCCACATCAACGCTCTTCTTGCTGCACTCCACACCGGTAAACCGATATCCATCTTCTACTTTTCCATCTACCTGGAAATCCAGCGCCAGATTCTTCACTTTCAGAACCGTCATCGAATAATTCACTTCTGTCAGATTCAGCTCTGCCTGTTCTCCGGCAAGATTTAACTTATTACCATTGGCATCATAGAAATAAACCGGAGTTGTTCCTTCCATATCGGAATTTGCACCTTCCACATTCAATTCTACACCAACGGAGCTGATCTGTCCAATGACAGACTCCGCGCCTGTTACATATACATACTCCGGATTCAGAGCCACATCACCAGTTACATATCCCTCTTCTTCCTGTCCAATGGTATTCACTGTCAGATAAAAGCGCTTCTTCTGAAGCGGTTCGGTCTCCACACGGACTACTCCTGGTTTTGCCACCGGAGTTCCCTCGATCATCGCTTTCACATTCCGGTCGTTGACCTCGATTTTCACCGGAACAGATCCCGTCACATCATACATCTCCGCCAGATCCGCATATACATAAAAATCGCTGGCCGAGATCTTATACCGGTCTCTGATCCGGACTTCATAACTGATCGTCACTGTCTTTTTACCTATGATCTCATAGGTTAGATTGGATTTCTCCAACACCTCTGCATTGATCATATCCACGGTGACCTCCTGGCTGTCAGAAACCAGTGGGTTGGACACATTCACCATGATCAGCCACATAAATACCGCAATGACCACAGACAGGATCTTCAGTCCAAGATTATTTGTCAGCCTTTCTTTCATTCTTCAGCCTTCCCTTCCAAATTCTGAACCTGTTGCCCTGCTCCTCCGAAGCGGCATCTCTGGATAACGCCCTGCTTAAAGTATCCGCATCTACGATCCTTGTCAGCCTGCCATTCTCCGCCAGAGAGATCCTTCCGGTCTCCTCCGATACAACGATGGTCAGACTATCTGTCACTTCACTGACGCCAACTGCAGCACGGTGTCTGGTTCCCAGATCTTTGCTGATGCTGGTATTATCTGATAAAGGAAGATAGCAGGTGGCTGCCACAACACGGTTGCCGCGAATCACAACGGCGCCATCGTGAAGCGGCGTGTTATGCTCAAAAATATTGATCAAAAGCTGGCTTGTCACCACACCATCGATCTCGATTCCCGTCCTCTCAATATCTTTCAGAGACACTTCTCTCTCGATCACCATCAAGGCGCCTGTCTTTGCTTTTCCTAATTCCACAGAGGCGCGGACCAACTCACTGATGGTTTTCTCTGTAAAAGCGCTGTCACTCGGACGATTCCCTTCAAAGGAAAAAATACCGGAAATCAGGTTCTTGCTTCCCAGCTGCTCCAGTGCTTTTCGCAATTCCGGCTGGAAAATGATCACGATAGCTGTCGTAGCGATCAGCGCCGTCTTTTCCAGAATCCACAAGATTGTATATAATTTTAAGATCCATGCCATCACTGCAAATACAAGGATCACCACAATTCCCTTTAACAGAGTCCATGCCCTGGTATTCTTGATCCATACCATGATCTCATAGATCACAAACGCAAGTATCACGATCTCCAATACATTGGTTTTGGTGATCTTCGGTACAAAAGAAATCCACGCATACAATGTACCCAGAAAATCTGACATGTCCTCACCTCCCTAATCTTCTATCTTCTATCTTCGTTTCATCTGTTTTCTTCTTTTACTGCCGGACGCCGCGTTTTGGTGCTGTTGATCTTCTGCACCTTCACATCTGGTGCGGCAATGTTCATCTTCGGAACTGCTTTTACATAATAATAATAATCGTCATCTTCATAGTAAATGGTCATTTTCAGAAATTCTACAGATGCGCCCCCATCTTTGTCATAGATTTCTTTCATGAAATCGTTGACGTTCTTGCGGCGCCAGTCACCCATCGACAGCGTGGTACCGGAAGCCTTATACAGGGCATAGTCGGGAGCCGACGAACCCTCGGCCGTACCTCCGCTGGGATAGAAGTAATCGTCGAACAGCATACCGTCGATGGCATAGTTGGTGTAGATCTCCTTGATGACTTTCAGGATATGGGCGCGGGCGGCTGCCAGACCGGGATTGAACACGATGTAGCTGCCGTTGGAGAGCAGCCAGCCGTCGGCCTCCCATTTTTTATCCTGCGGAGTGTCGTATACATTGCCCGACGAGCTTTCGCGGTATGGATTGACCCACGCATAGCATTCGAGTCCGCGCTTGTGGCACTCCTCGACTGCAAAAGCCAGGGGATCCCAGCCCGGATCCTTGCCGCGCGTGCCGGTCAGCACGGCGTTCCAGGGCTCGTAGCTCGACTTGTACATGGCGTCGGCCAGGCCGCGGACCTGGAGGCACACGCCGGTGAAATTATGTGCGGCAAGGTTGTCGAGAAAGTCGGTGAGCTGCTGCTTGGCTGTAGCCTGGCTGTGTGACTTGGGCCAGTCGATAGCCCATACGGTGGCGAGCCATGTCGAACGCAGTTCGCGCTTGGGCGACTGGGCCTGAACGGCCCCTATCAGGGTCAGACAGGCCAGCAGCACGGTAAGTAGTCGTTTTTTCATGTTGCGGTTTTAAGATAATTATTGATTTTTACAGATTGGTCGGGGTTGTCATTCACCGATCAGAGGAGCGACAATGCGGTAGGTCGAGCGGGCGAAGCCGGCAAAACCGGTGTCGGTGAAGTGGTAGTTGTCGACGGTAGCTTCAGGATCCGACAGTACCTCTTCGGCAGTCATATAGTAGATGTTGGGATCCTCGGCGTGCAGCCGCTCGAAAATGGCTCGGTGCACCTCGTTCTTGCGGGTCAGCGTCTCGAAGACCTCGGTACTGAAACGCGAGGCCGGGAACATAGGGCTTTCGACAAAGATGATCGGCGTGACCGGATGGCTGCGGCGCAGCGTGCGGTAGAACGGCTCGAGACGCTCTTCGAGCATTTCGGCCGTGCAGTTGGGCAGCTCGTCGAGCACGTAGACGGAGGCGTCGGCCGAGGCCATCAGTTCGGCTACAGCAGGATCGAGGCGCGCGTTGCCGCTGAAACCGAGATTTACGACGTCGCGGTTGAGCATGCGTCCGAGTATCGAGGTATGCACCATACCGGGGCGCGAGGCGCACCCACCCTGCAGGATGCTGGAGCCGTACATCACCACGGGACGGCCGCGGCGGGGTAGATCCACGGCCGGGGCCTCGACCACAGCGGCCGAGTCGGTGAGGATGTACACGCTGTCGACACCGTCGTAGAGCGGCAGGTAGAGCATGTACTCGCGCATGCGCCGCGGCATGTCGGGCATTATCAGCGAGCGGGTGATATGCTCGCGCATGGCCGGGCGCCCTGACCCGACAGTGGTCCAGGTCGAGTCGTCCTGAAGCACGTACAGATCGACACCGCGGATGCCTGTCGGGGTCATATGGTTCATGTTGAACATCTTGAGCGACCGCCACTGCGCTCCGATGGCCTCGGCGTCGGAACGGAAGCGTATGGCCAGGCCGGCTGAATTGTAGCCGAGGTCGCGCAGCTCGGGCCGCACGGTATCGGCCATGGCGTCGGGCAGACGCGAGTAGGCTTTGGAAGCATCCGGAGCAAGGGTACCGATTACGGGAAAGGCGGAAGCGTCGTGAGCGGTCATCTCCGACGCCTTTATGGCATAGGCGGAAAGATTCACGCCCATGAGCATCAACAGGGGTATCAGTCGTTTCATGTCGCAGTCATAGATTTAAGTTCTTAACCTCCCAGGCAGACAATTGCTTGGCAAAGTTAGCAAAAATACGTCGAACGGCAAGAGCGCCGACGTATTTTTCAGAATTATGTGCGAAAAATGCATCATCCGAGGCATTTTCAGCATATGCGAAGCAGGCGTCAGCGGCGGCGGCGCGAGTGGCGGCGGTGGCTGCGGCGCGCAGGCGCCTTCAGTCCGTCGTAGGCCGACTGAAATACCTGCTCCGTGAGCGGGAAGGTCGGTTTGGCCGCTCGGAGCGAATCGGTGAGCGAGTGGCTCAGGAGCCAGTCGTAGATTTCCTTGCGGTAGAAAAGGCGCGCCGGACGCGAGTGGTTCATACCCTTGATGCGGTCGTAGGTCAGGCGCACGGTGTCGGAGCTGTCGCGGCCGGCGTTCACTGCCTCGACTACGCGGTCGCTCTGCGCTACGGTGACGGCGCGGTCGCCCGTGCCGTGTATGATCCAGAGCGGCAGCCTCGACAGGCCGCTGAGGTCGGTCACCGACGCGCCCCCGCACATAGCAATGGCTGCGGCGATGCGGTCGGGATAGGTGGCGGCGAGGTCGAGTGTGCCGTAGCCGCCCAGACTCATACCGAGGACATAGATACGGGTGGTGTCGATGCGGTGGTTTTTCTCTATATAGTCGACGATATTCATGATGCGGCGCGGGCTCCATGCTCCGCCGGGATTCTGCGGGGCGACGACATAGGCGTCGAGCTCGCGGCCCATGCTGATTGCGTCGATGGTGCCGTAGCGCTTCACGCGGTCGAGATTCTTGCCGCAGAGACTGGCGCCGTGAAGGAATATCAGCAGGGGGGTGCCGGTGCTGTCGTTGTCGGCGGCGGCGGATGCCGGCGTGTATAGCCAGAAATTATAGCCGTCCTTTACCTTGCCTTTGAAAGCCTGGATGTCGGGATTGGCGGCTATGCCGGCGAAGATGCAGGTGACAAGTAATATCGGAAGTATTATGCTTCTTATGTTCATTTCAGAGATACTTTAAATATAGAGTTGCCGCGGGAACCCACGACAGCCGAATTGCCCACGACTACGGGCGACGACTCGAAGTTCGATCCGACGGGCTTGCGCTTTATCACTGTGCCGTCGGCGCCGTCGATCAGATAGAGATTGCCCCCGCAGTCGCCGGTAAGAACAAACATCCGGTCGTCGGAGTTCACGAAACCGACAGGCGACGACCAGGCGTAGACACGCAGAGGCACCTCATAGACAGTCTCGCCCGTAGCGCGGTCAACTGCGATGAAGCTGCCGTTCTGGCCGCGTGTGTTGTAGACCATGTTGCTGAACAGCAGATGGGAGCAGTTGCCCTTGCCGGGCAGCGGCGTGGAGTAGAATCCGCCGTCGAAGTGTTTGCCGTCGTTGTCGAAGCGGGCGCCCGGAATCCGTTTCTCCCACACGGGTTCGCCGGTGAGTCCGTCGAGCTTGGCAAGGCGCGCCGTACCGGTGCCCTGTCGGTCGATTTCCGACGAGCAGTAGACGTAGGGGCGGTCGTTCTCGACAGTGATCACGGTCGATGCATCGTTGTCGTCGCCGGAAGCATAGACCCACACGGGCTGCATGTTGTCGAGATTGGTGCACACGACGTAGCCGTGGTTGTCGGCCGTGTAGCCGTAGTTGCGGTAGACGCTCATCGACGATTCGATGCCGGGCGAGCCGCCTGAAGCCCCTGTGTACTGCATCTCGGAGTGAAGCTTCAGACCGCCGGGGGTGACGGTGTATTTGTAGATGATGCCGTTCTCTCCGGGGCGGATCAGGAAGCGGCCCACGCGCAGCGGCGACGGATCGTATGCGCCCCAGCGGCGGATGGCCCACGGATCCTCGGGCACGATATCCGACACCTTGTGGCGGTTTAGGTCGACCACGAGCGCGCCGAAAGGCCGCTCGGCAGGGACGCCATGACCGATATAGAAGTTGCCGTTCATCGACGGGTCGATGGAGCCGGTGCCCTTGATGGGATTGCCCAGCGCTATGGGCGTGCGCGAGGCCTTGCCGGTGTTGAAGTCGATGAAGTAGAGCTGCGCGGCGAGTGAACCGACGATGATCTCGCGGCCCGAGAAGCCCTCGGCCAGATGGCCGGCCGACCTGAAGCGGCGCAGGACGCTGTCGGGCCACTCGACGTAGAGCGGCTGGCCGGTCCAGCCCGTCCCGCCACCCCACCGGCCGAAACCTGTCTCGCGGGTGTCGGTGGTGGTCTCGAATACCCAGTCGACGACTATGTCGGAGGGACACCCCTCGACGCGGCCGCCCATGTCGGCGTCGCGCAGATAGTTTGCCCGGAAGGTGAATACACCGGGGGCCGACCGGTAGGGATCTGTGAAATCGTCGATGCGGCCCGGCGTAACGGTGTCAAGCACCCGCACGCGGGGCTTGATCATGCCGACCGACGCGTAAACCGTGTCGGGCAGCGGCGCTGATACTGCCACGGCGGGCGTGTCGGCCGCGGCAGTGTCTGATTGCGATGCCGACGCAGCGGATCCGCCTCCGCAGGCGGTGACGGCAGCCGCCAGCGCTGAAACTAATGTCAGTGTCTTGTAATGTTCAGTCATGGTGATAAGGTTCGCCCCTGAGAATTGTCTGGGCCCGGTAAAGTTGCTCGGCGGCAATGACGATGGCCATCTCGTGAGTGAATGTCATGCGTGAAAGCGAAAGCTGCATGTCGGCACGCGCATACACCTCCTTCGAAAAGCCGTACGGACCACCGATGACGAAAACCAGATTGCGCGGCAGCACCGACGCCTTGCGGCCGATGAACTCAGCCAGCTCGCGCGAGGTGAGCTCGCGGCCGCGCTCGTCGAACAGCACGACGAAATCGGCCGGCGCCGTGCGGGCCAGTATTGCGTCGCCCTCGCGCTGCTTCTGCGCCTCGGCGCCGCCCGAGCGGGGCGCTTTCACATCGGGAATGGCTGTCAGCTCGAAAGGCATGTAGTAAGGCAATTTGGCCACATAACGGCTCAGGACGCCGCCGAGAGCCGCGTCCTTAACACTGCCTACGCATATTAGGTTGATCTTCATACGTATTTTCCGCAAAAGTAAGCATTTTTTTCGTAACCGAGGCCTTTTGTGCCGAAATTATATTAATTTTGCGGTCAGAAACCAACTTAACCAAACGATATGCAGACACCCGATCAACTAATTGACCGACTTATAGAACTCGCGTTCGCCGAAGACGTAGGCGACGGCGACGCCACCACCCTGAGCACTATCCCGGCCGACGCCATGGGCCGCCAGCACCTGCTGATCAAGCAGGAAGGCATCCTGGCCGGCGTCGACATCGCCCGCCGCGTGTTCGAATTCTTCGACCCGTCGCTCAAGATGACCGTCTTCATCGAGGACGGAGCACATGTCAAGCCCGGCGATATCGCTTTTGTCGTCGAAGGACCTGTGCGCTCGCTGCTGCAGACCGAGCGCACGATGCTCAACATCATGCAGCGCATGAGCGGCATCGCCACCATGACTGCCAAGTACCAGGAGCGCCTCGCCGGACTCCACACCAAGGTGCTCGACACGCGCAAGACTACCCCGGGCATGCGCATTCTCGAGAAGATGGCAGTCAAGATCGGCGGCGGCGCCAACCACCGTATCGGCCTGTTCGACATGATCCTGATCAAGGACAACCACACCGACTTCGCCGGAGGCATCGCACAGGCCGTGGCCCGCGCCAAGGAGTGGAACCGCGCCAACGGCAAGGACCTGCGCATCGAACAGGAGGTCCGCAACACCGACGAAATCAACGAGGCACTCGAAGCAGGTGTCGACCGCATCATGCTCGACAACTTCACTCCCGAACGCACCGCCGAGGCCGTGAAGCTCATCCGCTCGAAGAATCCATCGGTCGAGATCGAATCGTCGGGAGGCATCACCCTCGACACCCTGCGCGACTACGGCGAGGCCGGCGTCGACTTCATCTCCGTCGGTGCTCTCACCCACTCCGTCAAAGGCCTCGACATGAGCTTCAAGGCCTGCTGACACGGCAATCGATTAAAGTCATTAAGGTCTCTAAGGTTGTAAAAGACCTTGGAGACCTTGACTTCTATTTATGGGCTCCGGGATTCAGGACGTGTACCCGCGGCTTTACTTCGACAAGGCTGCCGACTTGTTTGTGAACCTCGTCGAGAACCATATCATAGTCTATCGACAGCGGAGAGGAAAGATAAATTACAACAGATTCATTAACCTGCGAACATGAATCAAGAAACTGCACCAGATCATTGACTGACTGCTCGAATTTCTCACCGTTCACCACAAAATTACATCCCTCATAGTACACAATTTTCTTTTTCGCCGCACTTGTCTGCATCTCAAGTTTCGTCCTCGCATATTCTTCCCAATACACAGCGAGGAAATTCGGGGCGTCAAGAGACAGTGCTTCATTTTTAAGGGTGGCGATATTTTCGACAAGTTTTTGCTTGATTTTTCTTATCGTATAGGGATAATATAAATACCCTCCTAAAGTATACATTTCGTCAGGAGTTATGATTATTCTTCCCGGTCCTAAATAAAAGTCAGCGGTGTATA
>CAJJQT010000060.1 GCA_905193995.1 uncultured Porphyromonadaceae bacterium
ATCTGCCGCCGAATTTCCTTAAGTATCCTGCATGTCTGCTTTCCCCGTGCCATAATCAGTGCCTTGGTATTTTAAACATTATTATGTGGGTCATCCATACATTTACATTTTCGCCATTCAGTTTGCCCGGAATGAAATCCGGAAGAAGTTTCATAACTTTAATAGCTTCCATGTCAAGTAACGAATTCCGACTTCTTACAATTTTCGGTTCACATACATGGCCAAGAGTATCAACATAAAATTTTACCATAACAGGTCCCTGAATATGCTCCTGAATTGCGATTTCGGGATAATTGATATGTTCGCTGATAAAAAGGTCCAAAGAGTCTTTTCCTCCAGGGAATTGAGGAATTTCATCAACCTTGTCAGAAGTGAAAATTATCCCGTCATTTTTCTTTACTTCACTTAAAACCAATCCCGGTAAATACTGATCTGACTCGTCACAATCATAGCTTTCGAAAATGTCAACTGAACTTTCGTTATTCATATCGGAATTTCTCCGGGCTGCGGCGCCGGAAGGCACGAGCATCGTAAGGGCTGCGGCGGATATTCCGGCGAGGGCGACGGCTTTGCCGGTCAGGGTGCGGGCGCGGAGCTGCTGCTCAAGGTAGCGGACCTCGGCCTCGCACTTGGGGCAGGTGCCGAGGCAGTCGCCACGGAACGTGCATTCCGACGTTATGAGCTCAATGTCGTTGGCCTCGGCAATCTGCCGCCGTATCTCCTTAAGTATCCTGCATGTCTGCTTTCCCCGTGCCATAATCAGTGTTCGCGGATTTGATAAGTGAATAAATCGAATTTAGTGTAGCCGAGGGCTTCGAGAGCCTTTCGGCTCTCCTCCCGGTCGGTATCGCAGTTGAAGTTTGCTATAAGCGGTAGGCGTATGAGGCAGTCGTCCTGTCGTCCGGCATTGGCGATCAGCCGTAGATTTTCCAACACCTGAGCGTTAGACTGTCCGGTATAGTTCCGATAGATTTCCGGATTCATGTCTTTGATGTCAATAATTAGTCTGTCCACGACCGAGAGCAAAGCCTCTATATTGGCCGAAGACACATTGAGCGCAGTCTCGAGGGTAATGCGCCACGCCGGACCGCACAGCCTGCGGAATTCGCGGATGAAACCGGGCCGCAGCGCCGGCTCGCCGCCGCCGAAAGTAACGCCGCCGTTCGTGGCGAGGAAATAAAGTTCGTCGATACGCGTCTCGTCGTACAATCTTTTAGGCGACAGCACCCTGAAAAGCGAGCCGTCGCCAAGCGAGTGAGGGTTGATGCAGTAACGGCAGCTGAGCGGACAGCCGTGGAAAGCGACCAGCGTGGTGACACCGTCGCCGTCGGTCGACAGCCGATGCCGCGATATTCCGATTATGCTTGCCCTTTGCTTTTCCATGGTTCACTTTCCGAAACTTCCCATACCGCGAATTTACGCATTATATTCGGATTAGCAAGAAATAATTTCCAAAAACAATTTTGCACACTTCAATACGTGCAAGTCAATTTAAATTATAGTCAATTTGCGATTTTAACTCAGTTTAATAAAATAAATCACCTCAAAAACACAAAATGATTTACCTCAAACAATGTCCGGAGGGTAAGAACGGGGACTTGGAAGCGGGAGTGTTGACGGTGTTGAGGTCGACGGGGCCCGCGACGCCGCTGACGCGACCCATGTGGCTGTGCTGCCAGACGGTCCAGCGGCCGCGTTCGGCTATGGGTGGGTCGGTGAAGCTGCAGATCCACAGCGGCACGTCGTCGAAATGGTTGCGCACGAAGCGGACGTAGCCGTTCTTGTTTGTGTAAATTATAGCCGGACGGCCGGCACGGTCGAGCAGACTGATCATATCGGCGACGTTTTCGATGATCTCGTCGGTACTGTACTCGGTCGGATTGCCCGACTCCTCGATGTCGATGGCTACCGGCAGGTCGAGGTCGGCCCCGCGCAGGGTGCTGAGCAGGTTGAGACCCTGCTTCCAGCCGGCGACGTCGAAGCGGAAGAAATGATATGCCCCTACGGCGAGGCCCGCACGGCGCGCTGCACGGTAATTGTCCTCGAAGCGGGCATCACGCCAGGTGGCGCCCTCCGAAGCCTTGATATATATAAACGAAATGCCGTCGGCAGCGACAGAGTCGAAGTCAACGGCGCCGTTATGCGCCGAAATGTCGATCCCGCGGACGGGATATACCGCGGGATCGATGTCGACATGCGGAGTGTGGACATTGAGTTGACGGCCGAACATCACGGCCGCGATGGCAACTGCCGTCGCGCCGATGAGTATCCATGCCGCCGTGCGTGCCTTCATCCGCGGATCAGTGTGCCGAAGGCTCTACCTTGAGACGGTCGCCCTCGCTGTCGGCTATCTGGCGGAAATAGCGCTCGTTGTAGCCACCGTAGGCTGGCTGCACGGCCATGCCTTCGGGCGTGCGATCGAAAGTGCCGGGAGCGGTTTCCTTCTTGATATTGCCGTCGAGAAACTTGACCAGCAGGTAGTCGCCGAGATTCTTGTAGGCTGCGGTAACGTCGGCTGCGGCCCGGGCGGTAAGGGCGTTCGCTGCCGACGCGGCCTCAGCGGCGGGTGCGGATGCAAGCGACACCGCGAGCGAGTCGACGGTTGCCTCGAGCGAGTCTTCGAAGCCCTTCTGCACGCGGCGGATATCGGGAATCATCTGCGAGTAGCGGTTGTAGGCCTGGTTGGCGACGTAGTTGTTGACCCAGAACATGGCGTCCCACGACAGAGTGAGCAGATCGCCGTTGCCGTGCGCGAGCTGGTGCGGCACTTCGGTGAGAGTGTTGAATACGGGGATGTAGACGCATGTGTTGGCGTCGTCGACACCGAACCACAGGATGCCGCGCATCGCGTCGGGACGGGCTGCGTTCATCGACGATACGAACGAGAAGCCTGTCTGCTGCGTGGCGATAGCACGCTCGTGGGTGTAGGTAGAGCCGTCGATCTCGTAGGTGAGCGGACGCCAGCGGTAGGGCACGTCGAACGGTCCGGCGCCGGGATCCTTGGTCATGTCGAGCGGAGTGCCCTCGAAGTGGTCGCGCATCATCCACTTGAGGTCGTTGGCCGACACGGGGCGGTCGGGCTTAACCCACAGGGGCATGATCTCGCCCTTGCCTTCGAGAATCCAGGGCAGCCAGCGGTCAGCGGCGTCATTGTCCATGAAGCGGTTGTAGTAGCTCCAGACGCGGGCGTCGCAGCCGCGCAGGGCGAGCGCGTCGGCGATGGCGTAGGCGCGCGAGAAGTCGAAATCCTTGTCGTTGCCCTCGAAATAACCCTGCGAGCGGGCGAAGTCGATCACGTCGGGCGAGTAGAGCGTCTGCGGGTCGTCGAGCGGGAAGGTGTGGATGCGCGAGTGGTTGGCATGGCCGCTGATGCAGCCGTCGGGCACGCGGCGTGCGACCCACACGGCGCCTGGATCGGTCTTGCCCTTGCCGATGAGTTCGAGAATCCAGACTTCGTCGGGATCGGCGATCGAGAAGCTCTCGCCTTCGGATGCGTAGCCGTAGTCGCGCACGAGCGAGGTCATCACGTCAAGAGCCTCGCGGGCGGTCTTCGAGCGCTCGAGAGCTATGTAGATCAGCGAACCGTAGTCGATCAGACCCGAGCCGGCGAGTTCGGGTCGGCCGCCCCAGGTGCTTTCGGCTATGGTGACGCCGTGTTCGTTCATATTGCCCATGGTGGCGTACGTGTGGGCAGATTCGGGAATCTCGCCGAGGTAGCGTCCGCTGTCCCAGTCGGCTACGCGCCGCATCGAGCCGGGCGCGTGGTCGGCGGCGGCCTTGTTGTAGAGTTCGCCGTAAAGCGTGTGGCTGTCGGCTGCGTATGTTATCATGGTCGAGCCGTCGGCGGTAGCGCCTTTGGCAGCGATGAGGCTTGTGCAAGCGTCGGCGGCCTCAGCGCACATGGCGGCCGCGGCCAGCAAGGATATAATCTTTATCTTCATAGCAGTACAAAGGTACGGCTTTTTTGCGTCCCGCCAACACATCGGGCGGCTGTTTGCGTCCGATTTTATAAATTTTTTAGGAAATTACAGCCAATTATCGTATCTTTGCGCCAAAAGAATACCAAAAACAACTATAGCCTTGAAACTATGAAAAAATTACTACTTCTTGCGCTGGCTCTGCTGGCCGTGATGCCCCTCCGCGCCGCCGATGAGCCGGAAAGGCCCTGGAAACTCGTCAATGCGCTCGATCTGCGCGTGATCAATAAGGGCTGGGACAACACCCTGCGCCCGTTTACCCGCATTCCAGCTTATCTGAAAGACAGCGTGCGGCCCGACCTGTGGGAACGCGCCCAGTGCTCGAGCGGCATCGGCCTGCGCTTCGCCACCAACTCGACCCGCATCGGCGTCAAGTACGAACTGCTCTGGAACACCCACCTGATCCACATGGCCGACACTGGCCTCAAGGGCACCGACCTCTACATACTCGAGGGCGACTCGGTGTGGCGCCACGTCAACACTAACCGCCCCTATGTCAACAACAAGGAGGAGAAGATCGTCGAATCGACCTATGTCGAGCGTCTCGACGGCAAGATGCATGAATACATGATTTACTTCCCGCTATACGACGGCGTAAACGAGCTGTGGGTCAAGGTCGACAGCGATGCTGTCATCACCCCGGGCAATCCTGAGATCATCTCGACCGAACGCAAGATAGTGGCCTACGGCACGAGCATCCTGCAGGGCGGCTGCGCCTCGCGCACCGGCATGTGCGGCACCAACATCATCGGCCGCGAGCTCAACGCCGAGGTAGTCAACATCGGCATCTCGGGCGAGGGCAAGCAGGACCAGTGCATGGCCCGCGCCATGAACCAGATTCCCGATGTCGACCTGTTCCTGCTCGACCCGGTGCCCAACTGCACCGAGATGCAATGCGACACGCTCACCTACGACTTCGTGAAGATCCTCGCCGACGCACACCCCAATACGCCGATCGTGATGCTTGCCGGCCCGCTCTATCCCTACTACCGCTACGATTCGATGTTCAACAAATACCTGCCGGCCAAAAACGACGCTTACCGCCGCAACTATCAGCGGCTTAAGGACGAAGGCTATACCAACCTCTACTTCATCGAATCCGAAGGTCTTGACGGCCCCGAGGACGACGGCACTGTCGACGGCATCCATCTCACCGACCTCGGCTTCCGTCACTACGCCGACTTCCTGCTGCCCAAGCTCCGCGAAATCCTCGGCTGGTAACGACATCGCCAATCATCCCACACCATACGCCGCAGGCTCGCCCGTCTGCGGCGTGATTTTCAATTATAAATTTTTCATTTTTATGACTGTTCCTGACTTTCTCGGCACTGACCAGAACGGCAACCCCGTGCGCCGCAGCGACTTCCCCGGCCGCACCATAGCCCTTTATTTCTATCCCAAAGACATGACCTCGGGCTGCACGGCCCAGGCCTGCAACTTGCGCGACAACTACCGGACACTGCTCGACGCCGGCTATCAGGTGATCGGCGTCAGCGTCGATTCCGAGGCATCGCACCGCAAGTTCATCGAAAAGAACTCGCTGCCTTTCCCGCTCATTTCCGACACTCACCACAAACTTGTAGAAATGTTCGGCGTATGGGGGGAGAAGTCGATGTACGGCCGCAAGTACATGGGCACTATGCGCACCACATTCATCATCAGCCCAGACGGCTCCGTAGAGCGCGTCATCGGTCCGCGCGAGGTCAAGACCCGCGACCACGCCGCCCAGATTCTCGCCAAGCCTTGACCATTTCATATCCGTTTTGTGCATGATCCAGACTGAAAGGCTTGTGCTCAGGCCGTGGCGCGACGACGATGCCGAGGCCCTGTTCAAATATGCCTGCGACCCCGACGTCGGCCCCGTCGCCGGATGGCCGGTGCATACGTCGGTCGAGAACAGCCTCGAAGTCATCCGGACAGTCTTCGCCGCGCCCGAAGTCTATGCCGTCGTACTGAAAAATACGGAAGAGCCTGTCGGCAGCTGCGGCATCATGTTCGCTAACGGCCCGCACTCTGCAGCGATGAAAGGGCATGAAGCCGAGATAGGCTACTGGATCGGCAAACCATACTGGGGACAAGGCTTGGCTCCGGAAGCCGTCGAAGCACTGCTGGAAAGAAGTTTCAACGTTCTCGGTCTCGATGCAGTGTGGTGCGGCCACTACGACGAAAATCTCAAGTCGAAGCGGGTCATTGAGAAATGCGGTTTCCGCTATCACCACACCAACCGCGACGTCCTCTCGCCTCTGGGCGACCGACGCACCGAGCACTTCTATCTTCTGACCAAAACAGACTATACGGCGCAAAATAATTGCTGACAGGCAATAAAAGGGCCAAAGAGAGCGTTAGTTATGCAAACAACTAATCCGGCATTATGAAAAGACACCTCCCCGCCCTGTTTGCTCTGCTCACGTTGCTCACCTCTTGCAGCGACAATGACGAACCTAAGCCCGCGCCCGACTTCCGTCTGTCGTGGATCGGCACCGACGGCGCCTATGAACTCTTCAAATACAATGCCTCGGGTCTTGTCGAGGCTTGGGAGTACGTCGAGGAAGCCCCCGGCGGCGGTTATTCATATCGGGCAACATTCATCTATTCCGACGGGCCCGGGGAAATAGCCATCGAAGCCGAGGAAGACCATGGCGCAGACAAAAGGACGTTCAGAGAGCAGCTGCGCCTTAATCCCGACGGGACAGCCGCCTACGCAGAAGGATCCGTCAGAATAGACTTCCTAAACGGCAGCCGGATGATGAAAATCTACACCAAGGAATTCCATTACGATGCCGCGCGGCGCCTCACCTCCGTGAATATTTCCGAGCGGCGCACCGACAATGCCAGATGGGTCGAAGAGAATCCCCTGGAATGGACAGCCGAACTCGAATGGACCGGCGACAACATGACCAGATACACCGAATTCACGAACCCGGCTTACCCCCATATCTCCAAGACATATACATATTTCGGCGGCATCGCTGCGGAATACAGCCCGATAGTGCAGGGATGCATCGTGCATTCATTTTATCTCCCGCTCGCATATCAGGGCGTGCTTGGACGCCGGTCGGCCGGTCTCGTGAAAAGCATGACTATGTCCGACCTCTCAGGCGAATACCGCCCCGTCGAATACACCTACGACATTGCCACGTATTCGACAGGCTCCCGCGTCGAGCAATACACGCAGTCGAGCGACAGTCGATCGACCACCTACGCCGTCGCCTGGGAAGAAAAATAAGTGAATCCCTATCCCCTTTTATACTACTTCGTACCGCGCCCTCTCAATACAATTCCATGAATGCGCAAGGTGATGTACCCGACAATATTCCTCGCGTGATATGTGTTCATATCTTCGGATGTAATGTCTACCTCATATATACGGCATAATCATAAGATATTCATGAGTATCTCATCACAGAATTTTGTCGGAGTAAACTCCACAATCTGATAGTCGGCGATGCCATTGATGTTAAACGGATCTTGCGCAATGATGGCATCAACCGCCATACGGCTTTCAGCCTTCATCATAATCACTCCTCCCACACGCGGGGTCTGTGGCCCTGAGGCGATGAAATCTCCAACGGCATAATGCTTAGACAGATATTCACGGTGCGCTGCGAGGAATTTATCAACCTCGCTCAACGGTTTCTTATATGTTAAAATTGCGATAAACATGGTTTTATTTCCGTTTGATTGTCTGACATTTACGTTTAGTCATTTCCTCGGCGAAAGCCTGTTCGCCATGCTCGCGGATATAGCGGATGCAAGACGGGCGGTCTGACCTGAAAAGAAAGGCGAATATCTTTCCAATTAGATTGGAATATGTCTTGCACTCAGTCACAGACTCGCTACATTCAGCGCAGGAATGGTAATCCTTCCCCTTGACGCAAGACCTTATCTTGCACCAGGTAGCCTTTTCATTATCATGGCGACCGGGACATTTGTCCGACAGATACTTACGGCATGCACCGCAGTAAAGTCCGCATGCCGCTATAAGTTCTTTGTCTGCCTCGATATTCTTCATGGCAAGAATTTATAATTGAATATGGGCAAATTCATGATCAATCCATACAGTAGCTTCCGTACCGACGAAGCGAAGCAGCAAATAGTTAGGATCAGCAGGCCCACCCGGGAAATGATTTATATACCATTCCTGCCATTTCTGCCTGCGGATCCTATCATCATTGATAATTTCCACAGTACCACGCAGACAGACACTTGAGCCACCTTTATCGTAGCATAACCCGGCTTTGGGATTACGCCTGAAATCAGCAACCTTTACTGAATCAGCCCCGGTTGCCATCCATATTATATTACAGCCTTGTGTTTCACCTTTAGCCATAGGTACGGGGCGCGGAAAACCCTCGCTATTGACAGATGCTATGGTTACATTAGAACATTCCGCAAGAAGGGTCTCAGCTTTGCGTATTAAGTCAGAGTAGCCGTACTGTTTCCAGCGTTTAAGGTGAGGAAAGAACTGACGCATCTGCTCCTTCATCTGCTCGACAGTGAGAGTTTTGCCGGAGTTCTTGTTTATCTCATCTGTGAACCGGGCGCAGTGGTCAATCATCTGCTCCATAGTCATATCTTGCTCGAACTTGCCGTCCTTGTAGCAGTAGATGCAGTAATCCTCATTTGGAGTACCATCGGCATTCGTCCCGAGTATTTCGTTTGTGAGAGGCATTCCGCAGCTCTGGCAGAATTTCATTTCCATTGTCATTTTACTTCTAATAAATTCCAAGATGTATTATTTTGCAAAAGTAACAAATCCATTCATCTCACCCAAAAAAAGCGTGTGGAATTAACATTGTTATCCATCACCCCTCCGCCTCACACTCAAATAAAAGTGCAATTCATTTGTGATTTCGCTTGATTCTTATTCTTTCGTCCGGT
>CAJJQT010000061.1 GCA_905193995.1 uncultured Porphyromonadaceae bacterium
CAGGTATCGAGCAGACAGGAAAAGAGCCATTCCATACTGTATTGATTCATGGTCTTGTAAGAGACTCACAGGGCCGCAAGATGAGTAAATCACTTGGAAACGGAATTGATCCGCTTGAAGTTATTGACAAGTACGGCGCTGATGCACTTCGTATGACACTTATGACAGGAAATGCACCAGGAAACGATATGCGTTTTTACTATGAGCGTGTTGAGGCATCAAGAAACTTTGCAAACAAGATCTGGAATGCATCACGCTTTATCATGATGAACATGGAAAAGGCATCAACAGACAATGTTTCACTGGAAGATCTGACTATGGCAGATAAGTGGATTTTGACAAAGTGCAACAGTCTGATTGAGGAAGTAACAGAAAATCTTGACCGCTACGAGATGGGTATTGCTCTTCAGAAGGTATATGATTTCGTATGGGAAGAGTTCTGTGACTGGTACATTGAGATGGTTAAGCCGCGTCTGTGGGACGATGGCAATAAGTCTCAGGCAGCAGCAATTTGGACCTTAAAGACTGTTCTGATTGAGTCCTTGAAACTTCTTCATCCATTTATTCCTTTTGTTACAGAAGAAATTTTCTGCAACCTGCAGGATGAGGAAGAAAGCATAATGGTATCTGCATGGCCGGTAAGCAAAAAAGAGTGGAACTTTGCAGAGGAAGAGGAAGCAGTAGAGATGATGAAGGAGGCAGTTCGTGCGATCCGTACAGTTCGTACTTCCATGAATGTACCGCCGAGCAAGAAGGCTACTGTATATGTTGTATCTGAGGATGCAAAGGTAAGAGAAATCTTTGAACATAATAAGATATTCTTTGCAACACTTGGTTATGCAAATGAGGTTCTGATTCAGTCTGATAAGGCAGGAATCGCTGAGGATGCCGTATCTGCTGTAACAGCACGCGCAACTATGTATATGCCATTTGCCGAGTTAGTTGATGTGGCAAAGGAGATTGAGCGTCTTGAAAAAGAAGAGAAAAAGCTCGAAGGCGAATTAAAGCGTTCTAACAGCATGCTGTCAAATGAACGTTTTATCAGCAAGGCACCGGCAGAAAAAATTGCCGAGGAAAAGGCTAAGCTTGAAAAGTATGAGGCAACTATGAAGCAGGTACAGGAAAGATTGGCTGCTTTAAAGAAGTAAATCAAATACACTTAAAAGTTAAAAAAGCCATTCCCTTAGGCTTTTGCCTTGGGGATTGGCTTTTTGTGTGCTGTGCAGCATAGAAGAAAAATTATATTATTCTGAGATAGTATTATTTTTTTTACATAGTAGGCGATATAACGTCGGATTAACATCAAAGGCAGCAAGAAGCTCATTGATTTGATTTTTGTTGTCAGCACAGTGCCCGTTATACACGGCGCGAATCAGCAGATTTTTCGGGGTATGCGCCATATCAATAAACTCTAAAATCTGGGTACGGTAGCCATTCGCCTCTAAGATCTGGGCGCGCAGTCCATCAGTCATAAGTGCAGCCATGCGCTCTTTTAGTATGCCATAATGAAGTACTGGGGAGAGCAGATCATTTTTCATCTGCTTATTTAATTCATGCTGGCAGCAAGGAACAGAGAGGATGACTTTTGCACCCCAGCCGACGGCCTTTGCAAGTGCATAGTCAGTGGCTATGTCACATGCATGAAGCGTAACGACCATGTCGACCTGGCTGCATCCATCGTAGTAAGCGATGTCACCGCATAAAAATTCAAGCTTATCATAGCCGTATTTAACAGCGAGTTCGTTAGCCAAAGTCAAGAATGCGAAGCTCGCGGTCTGTAGGAAGTGAGGGAAGAATATCTTCAATATATTCAAGAAAACGGTTGATTTGACGAAACTTATCATAGTGAGCGTTAACGATGTTTCCATTTTGCGTCATTACGCCAAGATCAATTAAAAATGGTACAGGAATACCTTCTTCAAGAATATATTTCTTTTTGCGGTTATGAGAAAGAGAAATTTTTGGCTGTTTGGCTGAGGCATTCACCTTCTTTTTAATAGTAATGGTTCCTTTTTTGCTCACAAGAACATTGGCGGTAAAGCTTTGTGTTTCTACGAGTGCATTTTTAAATGATGCTGTTTGTGACGAAGTATCAGAAGACAGTTTACCTGTTAAATAAGAGCCAGCGTCACCGGCAGTCAAATTTTTATGGAAAACCTGAGTTTTCGTATATTCTTCTATCTGGAAAAGCAACGATTTATTTTTTAGCATCGGACGGGCACAAATTTTAATGACACCATCCTTCGACGAAGGATTGCTTAAAATGACTCTTATAAGCGTTTCGTTTAGGCAGTCAGTAAAGAGTGACTGTAGATCGGACATAAAAAACCTTCTTTCTGCAGAATGATACAGAATCTGCTGTGTATGTTTGCGAAAAGTTGTTCTTGCTATTTCACAGATTTAATTTTATAATACAAGTATTCCAAAAGCAAGAGGAAAATAAGACAATGGAAAACAGTAAGAGTAGTTATGTAAAGATAATAAATGAGATCTGCGCAGAAGAAGGAATTAAGCTTAGCAGCTATTCCTATGACTGGGCATTTTGTCTGAGAAAGGATCAAAAGCGTGCCTTCATTTTGGGGTATCAGTTTGGATTAAATCCTTCGTCTGTGCAGCAGGTATGCAATGATAAAAATATTGCAAGTGAGGTACTAAAGGAGGAAGATATTCCTAGTGTATATCACGCCTGTTTTATGGCACCGTCTATGCTGCAGTATACTGGAGGAAAAGGCAGCTGGAAAGCACTTTTAGCAGAGCTAGAGAAGGGAACGCTTGTCTGCAAGGACAATTATGGAACGGGAGGCAATCTTGTTTTTAAAGTTAGGACACAGGCGGAGCTAGAGAGGGCCGCTTCTGATATCTATAAATCATCAGAGGCAATGGCGGTTTGTCGCTATGAAGACATTCAAAGCGAATATCGTCTTGTTGTATTAGACGGCGAGATTCGCCTTGCCTTTTCAAAGATTCGTCCGTCACTTACTGGTGATGGTGTGTCAACAGTTGGCAAATTGCTGGCAGAGGCTATTGCAAAGGGACAGATTCACAGCTTTCTCGTGCCAAATGAGGCAGAGCTTTTCAAGGTACCGGCAAAAGATGAGACTTATTTATTAAATTGGAAGCACAATCTTGGACAGGGAGCAAGCGCGCTCACGCTTTCCATTCCAGATTTGGAGGAAGAGCTTGTCAGCCTTGTAAAGAAAACAGCCAAGGCACTAGGCATCCGTTTTGCTTCAATTGATATGATTAAAACTAAGGCAGGCTGGAAGGTACTTGAGGTCAACGCTGGTGTCATGATGGAGCATTTTGCTTCCTCTGGTGAGAATCAGTATATCACTGCGAAGGCAATCTATCGTGATGCGATACTGAAAATGTTTGAGGGTTGATTTTTTTTGCAAAAATAGGTATTATTTTTAATACCACAAAATAATTTTTTCAAAAAATGGAGGCCGAACGTTAGAAGGTCAGGGCCAGGGATAAGGCCGGTGCAGTGGCCGGCTTGGCTACGGATGTGGGGACATTGGATGAGTGGAGCCGGGTGACGCCTATGCTGAGGGCGAGCTTTTTGGCTTTGGACCGGAATTGATAGGCTCTTATCAGGACCGGAATGCTTGCGAGAGTGACGACACGGCCTGTTATTATGACGGGAAGTCCGGCATCAATGCTGTCGTGAAATACCGCCTGAAATGCGGCTACGACGAGTCCGGTGAAGGTGTTCGTGAGGCCAAGGCCTAATGAAGTCCAGCCAACCGCGCGTAGGACCCGTATTTACTCCATTCGGGAGTGTTTTTGTATGAGTCGTCGGATGGCAACTTTAATTACAATGATTTCTTTCATGATGGTGGAGAGAAGAGGGTAATGAAAAAAGCGGATTCGGCTGTGGCCGGATCCGCTTTCGGGTTGGTGGCGGGGGCAGGACTCGAACCTGCGACCTTTGGGTTATGAGCCCAATGAGCTACCACTGCTCCACCCCGCAATTTGTTTTCGGGTGCAAAGGTAGGGCTATTTTTTATACGGTGCAAGTGTTTTAACACACATTAACTAACCGGCCCGCGAAAAATGCTTCTTTTTGTCAGGTGCGGAATGACGGGCGGCTCAGTTGCGTGCGCGTGTTAATCTTTTTTAGTATTGACATACACGTCAGTAATGACTTTTTTTGTATCTTTGTCGCCGATATAACCGTAAAATATGAAGATCAAATCCATCGCATCGCTGCTCGCGCTCGGCATGGCCGGCGCTATCGCAGTGGCTCAGAATAATGTAATAGAGGAAGTCGCCTGGATCATCGGCGACGAGCCGATATACAAGTCGGAAATCGAACAGACATATCAGGACATGCAGAACGACCGCCAGACCATCACGGGCGACCCCTACTGCGTCATTCCCGAGCAGATGGCTATCGAGCGCCTGTTTCTGCACCAGGCCGATCTCGACACCGTGGAGGTGCCCGAGTCGATGGTCATGCAGCAGGTCGACGCGCAGATGAACTTCCTGATCACCAACCTGGGCTCGCGCGAGAAGGTCGAGCAGTACTTCCGCAAGCCCTACCAGGAGATCCGCGACTACTACGCCACGTCGATGCGCAACCGCTTCCGCATCAATCAGGTCAAGCGCACGCTCACCCAGGACCTCAAGGTGACTCCCGCCGACGTGCGCCGCTACTTCGAGCAGCTGCCGGCCGATTCGATACCGTTCGTGCCCCTGCAGGTGCAGGTGCAGATCGTCACGCTCTATCCCGTCATTCCCCGCCAGGAGATCGACGACGTCAAGGCGCGCCTGCGCGACTATGCCGACCGCGTCAACCGCGGCGAGGCTGACTTCTCGACCCTCGCCATCCTCTACAGCGAGGCACCCGAAGGCATCCGCGGCGGCGAGATCGGCTTCATGGGCCGCGGACAGCTCGTGCCCGAATACGCGGCTGTGGCTTTCAACCTCAACGACCCCAAGAAGGTGTCGAAAATCGTTGAGACCGAGTACGGCTTCCATATCATCCAGCTCATCGAGAAGCGAGGCGACCGCATCAACACCCGCCACATACTGCTGCGCCCCAAGGTAGCGGAGAAGGATCTTACGGACGCCGTCAACCGCCTCGACTCGGTCCGCACCGACATTGTCGACAACCATAAGTTCACCTTCGAGGAGGCTGCCCGCTACATATCGCAGGACAAGGATACGCGCAACTCGCGCGGCGTGATGGTCAACTCCGAGACCGGCACGATCAACTTCGAGATGTCGCAGCTGCCCCAGGAGGTGGCCCGCGTGGTGGCCGGCATGGAGCCGGGCGACATATCGATGCCTTTCATCATGCGCGACCCCAAGCGCGACCGCGAGATAGTGGCGATGGTGAAGCTGACGGCCCGCATTCCGGCCCATCAGGCCAATATGTCGGATGACTACCAGCTCATCAAGGGCATGTACGAGGAATCGGCACGCGAGAAGATAATCAGCGACTGGCTCGTAAACAAGATCAACAACACCTACATCCGCGTCGAGGAAGGATGGCGCGGATGTGACTTCGAGTACAGCGGCTGGATCAAGAGTAAGTAACCAGACGACTTCATCCGGAGGATTATGCGCAAGTTTTTTGCGGCTCTGATGGCTCTTGCGGCTGCGATGGCAGTGCTGTCGTACGGATCCGGACAGACACCCCGGGCCTCGTTCACGCCCCAGGTGCCGAGTGCTCCGCGAACCGACAATTCGCGGGTATTCCTCGACCGCGCCGACGTGCTGTACAAGGAGCAGCCCGATTCGTTCATGATCGTGGCCGGCGACGTCAAGTTTACCAAGGGACCCATGACCATGACCTGCGACTCGGCCCACTACTTTCCCGAGAGCGAGTCGTTCGACGCTTTCGGCAACATAGTCATGGAGCAGGGCGACACCCTGTTCATCTACGCCGACGAGCTTAACTACCGCGGCCCGGAGCAGGTGTGCTACCTCTATGCCTCGCCGGGCAACAAGGTGCGGATGATCAACCGCGACGTGACGCTCGAGACCGATGAATTCATCTACGACCTGGCCATCAACCTGGGCTATTATACCGTGGGAGGTGTGCTCTACGACCAGCAGAACCGCCTCGTGTCGCGCGAGGGCGAGTATGACCCCACGCGCAAGGAAGCCAACTTCTACATGGACGTGCACCTGACCTCCAACGGCCGCAGCGACACGCTCAACATCTACTCCGACACGCTGTACTACAACACCGTCACCCACATAGCCGAACTCACGTCGCCCAGTATCATCGTCAACCGCCGAGGCACCATCTTCACCACCGACGGCCTGTACGACACAGATCTCGACACGGCCGTCCTCTACCGGCGCTCGACCGTAAAGACGCCGACCGGACGCACCATGACGGCCGACTCGATCTACTACGACCGCGCCACGGGCATCGGCGAATGCTTCGGCGCCATGGTGCTCACCGACTCGGCCCGGCAGGCGTCGCTCGCGGCCGACTACGGCTTCTTCAACCAGCAGACCGACTCGGCTTACGCCGTGGGCCACCTGCTCATCAAGGAATACAGCCAGGGCGACACCCTCTACCTCCACGGCGGCCAGCTCAACGCCTACCGGGTGATCGATTCGACCGAAGTGGCCGCCGTGTCGGCCGACACGCTCACCGGCGAGCCCGGCCGCGAGGCGTATTTCGAGCTCGACACCAACAATGTGGCCGACATATGGCCGCGCGTGCGCTTCTACCGATCCGACATGCAGGGCATCTGCGACTCGATGCGCGTCACGCGCTCCGACACCACGATGCGCATGTACATTTCGCCGGTCGTATGGAGCGAGGAGCGCCAGATCTACGGCAATATCATCGAGATTCATACCAACGACTCGACAATCGACGAGGCCCGGCTGCCCGACTTCGGATTCTGCTCGCAGCGCATCGTCGACGACTACTACGACCAGCTGTCGGGCAAGGAGATGGTAGCCCGCTTCCGCGACGGCGAGATGCACCGGCTCGACATCAGCGGCAACGTCGAGTTCATACTTTTCCCGGAAGAGGCCGACACTACGTTCAACAAGATGGTCACGGCCACGAGCTCGTTCCTGACCGCCACGTTCAAGGGCCGTACGACCGAATATATCAAGATGTGGCCGGAAACCTCGGGCAAGGTCACGCCGCTGTTCATGTTGCGGCGGTCGATGCTTTACCTGCCGAAATTCAAGCTTTTCGAGGGAGTCAGGCCCGTGTCACCGTCGGATGTGATGACGGTCCCGGCGGCTATGGACGAGCTGATGGAAAGCGCCGGCCGCCCGGCGGCGGCGCCGAAAGTTCCCGAAAAGTCCAACTTGTCTGATGTGTCCGACGACTCCGAAAAGCCCGGGGCTCCCGAACCGACAACAGCCGACTGACGATGGCCGACCTCTCAGTCATACGCGAGGGTCGCCGGATGACTTTTGCCCGGCAGGCGGCGCTGACGGCCAAGCTGGCCGTTCCGGGCATTCTGGCTCAGCTTTCGAGCATCATCATGCAGTATATCGACGCCTCAATGGTCGGCCGGCTCGGACTCGACGGAGCCGCTTCGGTGGGCCTGATGAGCAGTTCGCTGTGGCTATTCTGGGGCATCTGCTCGGCCGTCACGACCGGCTTCTCCGTGCAGGTGGCTCACCGCCTGGGAGCCTCCGATGAAAGCGGCGCCCGCGATGTGCTGCGCCAGGGCATCACGGCCTGCCTTATATTCAGCGCGTTCATAGCGATGGTCGGGATCGCCGTCAGTCCGGTGCTTCCCGTCTGGCTCGGCGGCGACGAAGCCATCACGGCCGATGCGTCGCTGTATTTCATGACATTTTGCTCCGCCCTGCCCATGCTGACGATGAACTATCTGGCGGGCGGCACGCTGCGTTCGGCGGGTAACATGAAGGTGCCCGCGCTGCTCAACGTCGGCATGTGCGTCATGGACGTGGTGTTCAACTGGTTCCTGATCTTTCCGACGCGCGGTATTGACGTCTTCGGCCTGTCGGTGACTATGCCCGGCGCCGGCCTCGGCGTGCTGGGCGCTGCCTTGGGTACTGTCGCCGCCGAGGTGGTCACCGCGTGCCTGATGATGTATTACCTCGTCGTGCGGCAGGACGATATGCGGCTGCGCGGTCGTCCGCGGGGCAGCTTCCGCATCCGCCGGCCGGTGCTGAAGAAGGCTTTCGGCATCTCGGCTCCCATGACTCTGGAGCACGCCGTATTCTGCAGCGCGCAGATTATGATCACGGTGATCGTGGCGCCGCTCGGCACGGTGGCTATCGCGGCTAATGCATTCGCTGTCACGGCCGAAAGCCTTTGCTACATGCCCGGCTTCGGCATCGGCGACGCCGCCACCACGCTTGTCGGACAAAGTTACGGCGCCGGCCGGCGCGAACTCGTCGTGCGGTTCTGCCACATCGCCGTCGGACTCGGCATCGCCGTGATGTCGGTGATGGGCCTGATTCTGTACCTGTGCGCGCCGCTGATGATGGATCTGATGACTACCGTCGGATCGATCCGCTCCCTCGGCACCGAAGTGCTGCGCATCGAGGCCTGGGCCGAGCCCCTGTATGCCGCGTCGATCGTGGCCTACGGAGCTTTCATCGGGGTAGGCGACACGCTCGTGCCGGCTGTCATGAATTTCGGCAGCATCTGGGCCGTCCGCATACCGCTGGCTGCGATTATGGCCCCTACGATGGGGCTCAGCGGCGTCTGGATCGCAATGGCCGTCGAGCTAAGCTTCCGCGGCTTCATCTTCCTGTGGCGCATGTTCTCGCGCCGCTGGCTCCCCAAGCTCCCTGCCGCTTCCGCGGAAGATTAGTC
>CAJJQT010000062.1 GCA_905193995.1 uncultured Porphyromonadaceae bacterium
ATTCATGTGCGCGAAAGAGGACTTTTCGGGTTACCATAATTTCGCGGCCGACTATGCTACTCATCAGCGCAACGCCCGCCGCTACCAGGCGCAGCTCAACCGCCGCGGCATCCGCTGAGGATTATTTGGCGAAGAGGGCGTTGACGCGGAGGGGGGAGGCGCCGAGACGGATGGCACGGGCAGCGTCGGCGCGGGCTTCGTCAAGGAGGTACTGGTCGCGGCGGAGCCACGCGCGGTAGTAGTAGAGCTCTGGATCGTCGGGATATCGGCCGAGTCCGTCGGCCAGGACGGCCGAGGCATCGGAGAGTTCCCCGAGGGCAAGATAGCAGCCGGCGAGCGAAGCGAATGTCTCGGGCTGTGGATCCTCCTCGATGAGTTGACGCAGATAGGGGACGGCCTCGCGCTCGCGGCCGGTGAGTGAATATAGTGTTCCGAGGGCCGTGGCCGTGTCGGAGGAGTAGGGCGTCACATTTTTAAGAACGAGGAAATCCTGTTCGGCGATGTCGCTTTTGCCGCCGAACAGAGCCATCATGCCATGATAGAACCGGGCTTCGGTGGAAAGCGAGTCGATGGCGATGGCGTCGGTAAATGCGTCGAAAGCCTCGAAATCGCGGCGCATGGCCAGCAGCTGGCGTCCGCGGGCGAGCTGAGTGACCAGCATGTTGGGCGCGAGCTCCAGCGAGCGGTCGAAGGCGTCGAGGGCGAGCGAGTCGTTGCCGAGCCGCTGCTGGCAGATGCCCATATTGTACAGAATGAGGGCGTTGGACGGGCTGTCGGGGCGCACGGCAAGGACGTCGGAGAGGCGCAGGACTGCTTCGGCCCACCGCTCGTGGACGATGGCGCTGTCGGCCTCGCCCATGAGGATGAAATACGGATCCTCGTCGAAAAGCGTGTCGGGAGCGGCGGCAGCCGGCGGCATGGAGGCAGGAAGGGCCGACGTGGTCTCGGTGGAATACGCAGCGCCGCGGGCGGCGAAAGCAAGGGCGAAAAGGGCGAGCAGGGGCAGCAGAAAATTCTTCATCATCTCATCTTTTTGTGGGTGACAAAGTTAAAGATTTTCGCGAAAAGAATGTAGATAAAAAGAATTAAAAAAAGTTGGGGCGAATAAAAATAAAATCGTAAATTTGCGATGTGAAAGCCTTGATACGACATATCGAATATCTGCTGCAAAGCCATGACTGCGTGATAGTCCCTGGCCTGGGTGCTGTCCTGTGCCATGGCGAAGCGGCTTCGTACGATGCGGCTGCCGGGCTGTGGAAAGCGCCGCGGCGCGTTCTGTCGTTCAATCCCGAGCTTTCGCGTACGGACGGTCTGCTGGCACTGTCGGTGTCGCGCCGCGATGGCATTTCGGTAGAAGCAGCCTCCGCGCGTGTGACGGCTGCTGCAACGGCTATGCGCGCCGAACTCGAATCGTCGGGCCGTCTGTCGCTCGGTGCGGCTGGCGAACTGATGCGTACGCCCGGGGGGATGCTCAACTATGTGCCCGGTACGGTCGGGTGGCTTTCGCCCGCGACATTATGGCTGCCCGACTTCAGCATCGCCGAGCTTGCCACTGCATCGAACATAGCCCGCGACGCTGCGCGTGCTGAAGAGCGCCGCAACGGCTGGCGGACGGCGGTGCGACGCGTGGCTGCGGCCGCCTCGATCGTGGGCGGAGTGCTCGCGTTGGCATGGGTGGTGCGCACCGCGATGCCGGGAGCGGCTTCCGAGCAGTTCGCTTCCGTAGGTCCCGCTCCCGAACCGAGTGTTGTGGAGGTGCCGGGGCGCGAACGCACACCGCTGGTGCTTGTCGTGAACCGCACGCCCGAGCGTGAGCCGGTCGAAGTGGCCGAAGCCGCAGCAGCTCCGGTTCCCGAAGCCCGACCCGCTGCGAAGCCGGCTGCGGATGCTGCACCTGCGTCGGCTCAGGAAGCCCCGGCTGCCGTGCGGCTCAACGAATCAGATCACTATTTCCTGATCGTAGCCTCGCTGACGTCGATGGACGAAGCGGAGGCGTACGTCAGAAAGCATAATAATTTTAACCTCGGCATACTCACCGTCGACGGACGGTTCAGAGTCTACGTCGCCACAGGTGAATCGTCGGCGGCTGCTCTGGCCGCAAAGCGAGGCAACATCGCCCGGCAATATCCCGATTCGTGGGTATGCCGCCGATAACGCCTCTGCATATGGAATCACTGCATGACTTATTAATCCGCCGGCACAGCATCCGCCGCTATGCCGACCGCGAGATCAGCGCCGAAGATGTAAAAACTATCCTCGAGGCAGCTCTGCTGGCCCCGTCGTCTAAGAGCAAACGCCCATGGCAGTTCGTCCTTGTCGATGATAAGAATATGCTGGCCCGTCTGGCCGAATGCAAGGCCAACGGCACGCGGCCCATCTCGTCGTGCGCTCTGGCAGTGGTTGTGACCGCTTCGCCCGAAGGTACCGACATGTATCTGGAAGACATGTCCATAGCTGCCGCTTATATGCAGCTGCAGGCCACGGCTCTGGGCCTGGGCGCCTGCTGGATACAGGTGCGCAACCGTTTCACGGCCGACGGCGAATCGGCCGAGGATATCGTTCGCGACTTGCTCGGCATTCCGGCAGACCTGATAGTAGAGTGCATCGTCACGGTCGGCTATCCCGACGAGGAACGGCGCCCTGTCGATCCTTCGAAGCTGCTTTGGGAGAAGGTACACATCGAACGCTGGAAACCGACCGAGGAAGCTTGAACGCGCAGGGACCGAAAGTAGCGGTGGTCGGGGCCGGAAACGTGGCCACCCGGCTGGCGCTGGCGATGCACGGCGCCGGAGCGCGGATCGTGACCGTGGCCGCCGCGCACGAGGAGTCGGCCCGACGGCTATCTGAGCTTACCGGTGCCCGCGCCGTGACGGTCCCCGAGACCGATGCGACTGCCGACTACATACTCATAGCCGTGAGCGACAAGGCGGTGGCCGACGTGGCCGCGGAGCTGCCCGAGACGGACGCCACGGTGGTGCATACATCGGGCAGCGTGCCGCTGCAGTCACTGGCACGGCACTTCCGTTCGGCGGGAGTGCTGTATCCGCTCCAGACTTTCTCGCGCGATGTCGAAGTCGACGTGGCCGAGGTGCCTTTCTTCACCGAGGCGACATCGGCTGAGGTGCTAGAAAATATCGACCGGCTGGCGCGGCTGCTGAGCCCGCACGTCTATCACGCCGACTCGGAGCAGCGCAAGTCGCTGCACGTGGCCGGGGTTCTGACGAGTAATTTCCCGATATATCTGCTCGAGATCGCCCGGCAGGCGCTGGCCAAGGCCGGCTATCCGCTCGAAGTGGTGTCGCCGTTGGCGCGAGCGAGCATAGCGAAGGCATTCGCGGTCGGGCCGCGCGAAGCACTGACCGGCCCTGCGCGGCGCGGCGACGTGGCCGTGACCGAGCTGCAGGCCCGTTCGCTGCCGCCGGATCACCGCGCGATCTACGAAGTCATAACCCAAGCAATACTGAAAGACTATCATGAGTAAGATCAACTATCCGCTTGAAAAGATACGCGGCGTCGTCTTCGATGTCGACGGAGTGCTGTCGCCGACGGTCGTGCCGCTCGGTGACGACGGCATACCCCGGCGCATGGCCAACCTGAAGGACGGCTACGCGATAGTTCAGGCCGTGAAACACGGCCTGAAGATAGCCGTGATCACCGGCGCGGTCGCCCCGGGTCTGGCCGAACGGTTTGCCATCTGCGGAGTGACCGACTTCTTCGCCGGAAAGCTCGAAAAGCTGGAGATACTCGAGAAGTGGATGGTCGACAACGGCCTGAAATCGGAGGAAGTGGCCTATGCCGGCGACGATATCCCTGACGTAGAGCCGATGCGGCACGTTGGACTGGCCGTGGCGCCCGCCGACGCCTCGCGCGACGCCCTGGAGGTTGCAGACTACGTAGCCGACTCACGCGGAGGCTACGGCGTGGGCCGCGAAATAATTGAGGAAGTGATGCGGGCACGCGGGATATGGCCCACACAATCAGAAGCATTCGGATCATGAAACACCTGATACTGGCATCGGCGTCGCCCAGGCGTCGCGAATTGCTGAAAATGATTAGCCCCGACTTCGAGATAGCATCCGGAGTCGAGGTCGACGAGACATATCCGGCCGACATGGCGGCCGATGAAGTGCCCGTGTATCTGTCGAGGCTGAAAGCGGAGGCTTACGCCGGAATCGTGAAGAACGCCGACGACGTGCTTGTGACAGCCGACACTGTCGTGATAATCGACGGCGACATCCTGGGCAAACCGTCGTCGCGCGACGAGGCTGTGGCGATGCTGAAGCGTCTGAGCGGCCGCACACACCATGTGGTGACCGGCGTGACGGTCACGACGGCCGGCGGCATGGAGTCGTTCGGCCATAAGACGGCCGTGCATTTCGACACCGTCCCGGATGCCGACATAGCTCACTATGTGGATGTGTACCGTCCATACGATAAAGCGGGCGCCTATGGCATTCAGGAATGGATAGGCGCCGCGGCTATAAAGGGTGTAGATGGCAGTTTCTACAATGTGATGGGGCTGCCGGTGCATGCGCTGTTCAAGCGCCTGCAGAAGCTCGGCTGCTGAAGCTTATTTCGCTTGAAGCAGGCGGTTGAAGGTGAGCTTGCGGTCGTGCTTTGCGTCAGTCTTGATCTCGAAAGTGAGTATATTTCCGTTGTCTGAGACTTCGACGTCGTCAAGTTCGGCGAAATCGGCGAGCTGACGTTTTACGGCCGCGGTCAGTAGAGACTGCCAGCGCTGTGCCGTAAGCGTTGTGAGTGAGTCGAGCACTGGCTGCTGGGCACCGGTGAGCAGGTTCTGCGAGAAAGCTACGCCGTCGGTGTCGACGCTGACGGAGAGGGTAGACATATCGAACGAAAGGACGAGATCGTCGTCATCATCGGCCAGAAGCCAGGTGCCGGTCACTGTCGAGTTGGCAGTTACGGATACTTCATATGCCTGAGAGAAAGTCGTATCGGCCTCAACGGGTTGTGTGAGGTCGATCACCGACGAAAGAGTGACAGGACCGGTGGAGGTGGATTCCTCGCCGATACCGAAGTCGAGTGTCAGCTGGGCGTCAGCGATGGACACGGGTAGGTCGCGGGCCATGCTGTAGGGAGCAGTCGAAGCCCATTGTCCGACGAATTTGGGATTGCCGGAGCACGAAACCATCACTGCGGCCACCGAAGCCGCTGCTATGAAAGGAATAAATTTTTTCATTTTATTTTTAATAGGTATAATGAATTGCAGCGTACGGAACATCCGCAGCCGGATTAATAACAACTCCGGGAGGCCGACTGTTCAGCGGCCGGCTTCCGGAAGTGCCGAGGCTATGGCCAGGCGGCTCTCTTCCATAAGCTGCGGAAGGTCGTAGCCGTCCTCGGGAGGCAGGATCGGCTTGTGGATGCTGAGGATGATGCGGCCGGGACGCGGCAGGCGCGCGCTGCGCGGCATGACACGGTAGGCACCGTCGATGGTCAGGGGCACGACAGGCAGGTTGAATTCGGTGGCCAGGGGGTAGGCTCCGCGCTTGAAGCGGTGCATGCGCCCGTCGGTGGTGCGTGAGCCTTCGGGGAAGACTACCACCGACATGCCCCCGGCGAGGCGCTTCTCTGCCACCTGCATGGTGTGTCGGATGGCGCCGGGCGACGAATTGTCGACGAATATATGTCCCGAGACCTTGCATGACAGACCGACGAACGGGATTTTCTCAAGCGATTTCTTCATCATCCACCGGAAGTTGTGGCCGAGGTAGCCGTAGACGGTGAAAATATCGTATGCTCCCTGGTGGTTGGCTACGAAGACATACGACTGTCCCCGGGCGATGTTGCCGCGGCCGCGGACTTCGACGCGGACCAGGGTCAGTGCGCAGAATGCGCGGGCCCAGAGCATCGGAAGCCAGTAGCCCATCTGCCGGCCGAGGCCGATGAATGTGAACAGGATGGTCAGCGTGGCCGTGAGGATGGTGATCACGACCACCAGAGGTATCATGATCAGGAACTGATATATGCGGTATAGGAACATCATGTCTAAGCGGGCAAAAAGTGGCTGGAAGCCGTATGAATACGTTGGAAATAAGAAAAAGGCCTGCCGAGCAAAAACGCTCTCCCGGGCAGGCCTTTCTGCAAGCTGAGATTCGGGATCTTTATCGTGAACCGCCTCCGCGCCGGACTGCGGGCAGGGCGCGGAGGAAGCGGTACGTAGTTACTTGCCTTTGTGCTCGTAGAGAAGGGTGAGCGAGGGCTGGTCGCAGACTTCAGCAGGGCCGAAGTACTGGATCGGTCCGGGATATACGTAGCAGGTATTCATCGCCCAGTCGTCGCGCTTGGAAGCGAACTTCTGGAAGGGTGCACCGTCGAGGCGAACGAGGGCCTTCTGTATGACGGGCTTGTCGGCGCCGTTGCGGTGCTCGATGTTCATCATCATGGTGATGGGAATACCGCCTGCGACCCACTGAACGCTGGGCTTGACGAGATTGCGGATCGACGACATGTAGCCGGTGACGCCCGAGTTGATCAGGCATGCGGCGTTGTAGCCGAGAGCGTAGCAGTAGTCGGCGTCGAAGTTCGAGGGATCAGCGCAGCGGCCTTCGTAGCCGAAGAAGTGGTGGAGGGGCGAGAACTTGCCGTTGTACTTGCCGGCTGCAGCCATTTCCTTGAGGCGGTTGCCGACCATTTCGCTGAGGAGCTTTTCGGTCTCGATGAGCGAAACCTGCACGTTGCCGTGGGGGTCGCGGTCGAGCATGAGTTGGCGGGCAACGTTTGCGGGCAGTGAAGCCAGAGTGGCGGCGTTTTCGGCGCTGATGTGCGACTTGATGTAGTCTTCAATCTTGTCGGCGCTGACAGCGGCTGCCTCATCGGTGGCCAGGACGTTGTTGAGCTCGCGGATGAGTTTCTTGATTGCGGGAATGAACTCGATGAGGCCCTCGGGGATGAGGACGGTACCGAAGTTGTTGCCGTATGATGCGCGTGCGGCCACGATGTCGGCGATGCCGTTGACAACATCCTGAAGAGTCATGTCCTTGGCCTCGACTTCTTCGGAGATGATGCAGACGTTGGGCTGTGTCTGTAGGGCGCATTCAAGGGCTATGTGGCTTGCTGAGCGGCCCATGAGCTTGATGAAGTGCCAGTATTTCTTGGCCGAGTTGCAGTCGCGCTGGATGTTGCCGATTACTTCGGAGTAGACCTTGGTGGCGGTGTCGAAGCCGAATGAAGTCTCGATGCATTCGTTCTTGAGGTCGCCGTCGATGGTCTTGGGACAGCCGATGACCTGAACGCCGGCGCCGATCGACTTGTAGTATTCGGCCAGCACGGCGGCATTGGTGTTGGAATCGTCGCCGCCGATGATGACGAGCGCCTTGATGTCGAGTTCGCGGATTATCTCGAGACCCTTGTCGAACTGCTCCTTGGTCTCGAGCTTGGTGCGGCCAGAGCCGATGATGTCGAAGCCGCCGGTGTTGCGGTATTCGTCGATGATGGCGGATGTGAGTTCGATGTATTTGTGGTCGACGAGACCGCCGGGGCCCATAAGGAAGCCGAAGAGGCGGCTGTCGCGGTGAATTTTCTTGATGCCGTCGAAAAGACCGCTGATGACGTTGTGGCCGCCGGGGGCCTGGCCGCCGGAGAGGATGACACCGACGTTGACGGGGCGGCCTGCGGTGGGATTGGTGTTCTTTTCGAATTTGAGTTCAGGCAGGCCGTATGTGTTGGGGAAAAGCTGCTTGATCTCGTTCTGATTGGCAACCGACTCGGTCGGCTTGCCCTCGACAGCCTTCACAGCTCCCTGAAGTACGATGGGGAGCTTGGGCTGGTAAGCCGCGCGGGCTTTCTGCAGGGGACTTTTTTTCATTACAGGTGATTATGTAATATTGTTGTTTTGTTGATGTTATGCAAGTCTGATTATGAGTGCAAATTTCGGAAAAAATGGTCGAATTTGAAATAGCCGCAAGTATTAATTTATGTAAACGAGGCTTATTTTGCGTAGGTGACCTCGTTGTAGACAGTGTAGGCCTTGTCGGTGCCGTAGTTTATGGTGGTCGAGAAGTCGCTGATGCGGCCGTCGGTCACCGAGTAGGTGTAGACGCGGACGTACTGCTCTCCGATCAGGCCTGTCTGGGTGCGCCGGGCGATCAGCTGTGCGGGCAGTTTGCCGAAGTATCCGGCGCGGACAAGCTCGTCGTACTGCTTGTGGAAGGTAAACGGAAGCACCATCGGCTGCTCGGCTGTCGCCTGCGAGTATTCGTAAGTGTATATGAACGTTGGCATCGTGTGGCCGTCGTAGTCGGTGTATTTCACGAGTAGGTCGCCGTTCCATTCGAGCGTGTTGACCCACTGCCACGGACTCTGTGGCGTGCTCGGATCCCATTCCGAGCGGCCGATGGCGGTGAGGTGTCCCTGGGCGTCGTAGGTGTAGCGGTACGTGTATTCGCGGCTTGAGTAGACGGATCCGTCCTCGCGCAGCCATTTGTAAACGCCGTCGATACGGTTGACGCGGCCTTCTGTCAGAGTGACTCGGTCGGAGTAGGTGAGCGTGCCTTCGCGGGCCGATGTGGTCTCGGTGGCGATTGTTACTGAGCCTTTTGCGCCGTATGAGTATTCGATGACCGACGAACCGGATGTGGAGAACTCGCTGACGGACGTGAGGCGCCCCTGGGCGTCGTAGGTGTACTTTGTGTTGCCTGACAGGCTCTGCGAGGGAATTGAAGTCGTGATCTGTGTGATGCGGCTTGTCCGGGGCAGGGGAGCCGGGCCGTCAG
>CAJJQT010000063.1 GCA_905193995.1 uncultured Porphyromonadaceae bacterium
TATCGCCGGCGAGGCCGGCGGCATCACGCAGCACATCGGCTCATACTCAGTCACGCTGTCCGACGGCCGCCACATTACCTTCCTCGACACCCCGGGCCACGAGGCTTTCACCGCCATGCGCGCCCGCGGCGCCAAAGTCACCGACCTCTGTATCATCATCGTGGCAGCCGACGACAACGTCATGCCGCAGACAGTCGAGGCCATCAACCACGCAGCCGCAGCCGGCGTGCCCATCGTCTTCGCCATCAACAAGATCGACAAGCCGCACGCCAATCCCGACAAGATCAAGGAAGAACTGGCCGCCATGAACTACCTCGTGGAGGAATGGGGCGGAAAATACCAGTCGCAGGACATCTCGGCCAAGAAAGGCATAGGCGTCGAGGAACTGATGGAAAAGGTGCTTCTCGAAGCCGAAATGCTCGATCTCAAGGCCAATCCCAACCGCAAGGCCACCGGCACCATCATAGAGTCGACTCTCGACAAGGGTCGCGGCTACGTGGCCAACGTACTGGTACAGAACGGCACCCTGCGCGTGGGCGACATCGTGCTGGCCGGCAACCACTACGGCCGCATCAAGGCCATGTTCAACGAACGCAACCAGCGCATCAAGGAAGCCGGGCCCGCCACTCCGGCCCTGATCCTGGGCCTTAACGGCGCCCCGCAGGCCGGCGACACCTTCAACGTGCTCGAGACCGAGCAGGAAGCCCGCGAGATCGCATCCAAGCGCGAGCAACTGCAGCGCGAGCAGGGTCTGCGCACCCAGGTCGGCCTCACGCTCGAGGAGATCGCCCGCCGACGCGCCATCGGCAACTTCCACGAGCTCAACATCATCGTCAAGGGCGACGTCGACGGCTCGATCGAAGCTCTGAGCGACTCGCTGATCAAGCTCTCCACCGAAGAGATCCAGATCAACGTCATCCACAAGGCCGTAGGCGAGATTTCCGAAAGCGACGTCACGCTGGCATCGGCCGACGACCACACCATCATCGTCGGCTTCCAGGTGCGCCCGTCGATAGCCGCACGCCGCGCCGCCGAGAGCAAGGGCATCCAGATCCGCCTCTATTCGGTCATCTACCAGGCCATCGAGGAGGTCAAGGACGCCATGGCCGGCATGCTCGCGCCCGAGATCAAGGAAGAGATCACCGGCTCGGCCGAAGTGCTCGAGACCTACCACATCAGCAAGGTCGGCACCATCGCCGGCGCCATCGTCCGCGAAGGCAAGATCAAGCGCTCGAGCCGCGTCCGCCTCATCCGCGACGGCATCGTCCGCTACACCGGCGAGCTCGGATCGCTCAAGCGCTTCAAGGACGACGTCAAGGAAGTCGCCTCAGGCTACGACTGCGGCCTCTCGATCGCCGGATTCAACGACATCAAGGTCGGCGACATCGTCGAAGGCTTCGAGGAAGTCGAAGTGGCCCGCACGTCGCTCTAAGCGCACCGCGATGCACCGCATCCACCTCAACATAGGCTCTAACCAGGGCGACCGCAAGGCTATCATCGGCCGGGCGGCCGCCCTGATTGCTTCGCGCCTGCGGGCACGGCGCGTCGAGCTCTCCGACTACGTCGAGAGCGAACCCTGGGGCTATGACTCGCCCAATCCGTTCCTAAACCGCGGCCTGCTCGTGCTCACCGACGCCTTCGGCGACGCCCCACTGACTGTCCTTGACATCACCCGGACCATCGAGCGCGAGATAGCGCCCGACTCGCCACACCGTCGCCCCGACGGCTCGTACACCGACCGTCGTCTCGACATCGACATCATCGACATCGACCGCCGGCCCTTCTGCCACCCGCGACTGCAGCTCCCACATCCCCGCGCGGCTCTCCGGCCGTTCGTCATGATTCCCCTGCGCACCCTTGACCCCGCGGCAGCCGACTTCGTCGCCGCGACGGGCCGCCGGACTCTCCGGACCGTTATTTAATCGCCCCAAATAACGGCGGGGAGCTTGGCGAAATCGTGGAAAAGTGCTAACTTTGCGGAATCTAAGCAAAAACAGCCAAGTGCTATCAAATACAATGACCAAGTATATCCTATCTCTTCTTGCAATCGTCATGGGAGCCATGGCGGCGAAAGCGGCCTTAGCCGTGACACCGTCGGCCGCCGGCTCACTGCCGGCACTGATCGGCAATCCGGCCGAAGTGACCGACCTGACCGTCACCGGCCCGGTCAACGCCTATGACCTCGACTTTATCGACACCCACATGCCGCAGCTGCTGCGCCTCGACCTTAGCGGCGCCACCATCGAAGCCGGCAACGGCCGGCGTCTGCGCGGCATCTCGTACCACCCCGCAGGCCGCATCCCGGCACGCATATTCACGGGCTCGCCTGTCCGCGAACTTCTGCTGCCCGATGCCGGCGACATCACCGTAGGCGACGGAGCATTCGCCGGCTCGGCCATCGAATCGATCTCGGTCCGGGCCAATGTCAAGGATATGGGCAACGGCGCCTTCAGCGGCTGCACGGCGCTCAAGACCGTCACGCTTGCCGTCGGCACCGTGGGCGAATCGGCTTTCGCCGGCTGTACGGCGCTCGAAAGCGTCACTCTGACGGCTCCGGTCGCCGTGGCGGACTATGCTTTCGCCGACTGCTCGTCCCTGACCGCAGTGGACGGCGCGTCGAACATCACTTCAATCGGGCGGCGCGCATTCGCCAACTGCGCGGCACTGGCCGGTTTCAGCTTCGGCAGCGGACTGACCGATATCGGCGACGAGGCATTTCTGGCAGCCGGCCTGCACGAAGCCGACCTGACGCCCTGCACGGCCCTCGACAGCGTAGGCGAATGGGCATTCGCCCACATGCCCCGTCTCGAGTCGCTCGACCTGGGGAAAGCCTCATGGATCGGCCGCGGAATCGTATTCGACTGCCCCCGGCTGAATCATCTCAACTTCCCGAATGAGGCCGACACAGTGCCCGACCTGGCATATGCCAAAAACACTGCGCTCGACACCACCGGCATCATGCACGACGAGGTGACCTACATAGGCGACCACGCCATGCACGGTATGTCGCAAGTGACTACTTTCACCCTGCCCGCCTCGCTCGAATATATCGGCGACGGCGCCATGGAGGGCATGACAAGCCTGCAGCGCATCAACATATCGGCGACGACGCCTCCCGCAACCGGCGAAGACGTATGGAACGGTCTTGACCACCCCAAAATCGTGCTTCAGGTGTCCGATGCCGGCGCTGACAACTACCGCGCCGCCGACCAGTGGCGTAATTTCGCGATTTACAGCGTCAGCGGCATCGACGACGTGCTCGACGATGCCGCCGGCGAAAGGCTCCGCGCCCGCTTCGAAGGCGACCGCCTGGTGGTCGAGTCGGCCGGCCTCGATCTTATCTGCGTAAGTCTGTACAATGTCGGTGGCCTACTCCTCGACTCGGCCGAAGCTCCGGCCGGGCGCGCCGAATTCGATACCGCCGGTTCGGCCGACCGCGTCTACCTCATAGGCGCAGTGATGGCCGACGGGCGCTCCGCATCCCTTAAAATAGCCAAGAACTGATGGGCAAGAACAAACTGAGCAAGTTTGCCGAAATGAACACCATCGACCTGGTGTTCCAGTATCCCTACGGACGCCTGCGCGAGGAGGGTTTCGACTCGTTCCCGCTCAAGGGCCGCTGGGGGGCGGAATTCTTCGGCAATGACCACCCCATCGTCGTAGAACTCGGCTGCGGCAAGGGTGAGTACACCGTAGGGCTCGCGCAGCTATACCCCGGGTGCAACTTCATCGGCATCGACATCAAGGGCGCGCGCATGCACACAGGCGCCACCCGCGCACGCGACCTGGGGCTGCCCAACGTAGCCTTTCTGCGCACATCGATCGAACTGCTCGAAGCTTTCTTCGCACCCGGCGAGATCGCCGGCCTGTGGATAACCGCAGATGAAAAAAGTCAACAAGCGCCTCACCGGCACCCGCTTCATGCAGCTCTACCGCCGCGTATGCGCTCCTGACGCCCTGGTCAAGCTCAAGACCGACAGCCCCTTTCTCTACAACTATACCCGCGCGATGGCGCAGCTCAACGCTCTGGAAATCATCACCGACACACCCGACCTGTACAACGCAGGCATGGATGGCGATCCCATCCTCGGCATCCGCACCCACTACGAAACACAGTGGCTTGCCCGCGGCCTCTCGATCAAATATCTGGTATGGCGTCTGGGCCAGGACACGCCTCTGGCAGAGCCTGCGGACGACTTCGAACACGATACATACCGCTCATACTCGCGCGGATACATCCAACAGGGCGATCTTGCGCCCGTACTGAGCAAATCATAAAGCAGATAAGATGTCTATCACACTGTACCCCAACCTCATACTCGACGCGCTCCGCAATGTGAAATATCCCGGCAGCGCAAAGAACATCGTCGAAGCCGGCATGGTAGAGGACGACATGCGCATCGACGGCAACCACGTGAGCTTCTCGCTCATTTTCGACAAGGCCACGGATCCGTTCATCAAATCGGTGGTGAAAAGCGCCCAGGCCGCTATCCGCGCATTCGCGTCGGCGGACGCCGAAGCCGAAATCCATGTCAAGACACCTCAGGCTGCGCGGGCCGAAGCTGAACAGCCCGTTCTGCCCGGCGTCCGCAACATCATCGGCGTCAGTTCCGGCAAGGGCGGCGTCGGCAAGTCGACCGTAGCGGCAAACCTGGCTGTCGCCCTTGCAGGCGAAGGCTATAGTGTCGGCCTGCTCGACGCCGACATTTTCGGGCCGTCGGTTCCCCGTATGTTCGGCATTGAAAACGAACAGTTATACATGCACGAGGTCGATGGCCGACAGCTCATCATTCCAATCGAACGCTACGGTGTGAAACTGCTGTCGATCGGACTGGTAATTGATCCCGACAAGGCGGCGCTGTGGCGCGGTTCTATGGCATCGAATGCCCTTAAACAGCTCATTGAGCAGGCCGACTGGGGTGAACTCGACTATTTCCTGATAGATATGCCTCCCGGCACGAGCGATATCCATCTGACACTGGTCCAGACTTTGGGCATCACCGGCGCGCTCGTAGTCACTACTCCGCAGGAAGTCGCCCTGGCCGACGCACGCAAAGGCATCGCCATGTTCCGCGAACCCAAGATCAACGTTCCCGTCCTCGGCATAGTCGACAACATGTCCTGGTTCACCCCCGAAAAACACCCCGACGAGCGCTACTATATCTTCGGCAACGACGCCAACGTCGACCGCGTGGCAGCCGAATATGGCGTACCGGTACTGGCGCGCATTCCGCTGGTGGCTGCCGTAGGCGACCACAACGATGCCGGTCTGCCCATCGTGGCCGACAACTCCAACCCCGCGTCGCAGGCATTCAGCCATCTTGCGCATGTAGTGGTCGAAGCCGTCGACGCCCGCAACCGCGAGCTGCCTCCGACCATTAAAGTCAACGTCACGCAAAAATGAAGATACTCGTCATCAACGGCCCCAATCTCAACCTACTGGGGCGCCGGCAACCTGAAATATACGGCACGGCCTCCCTCGATGAAATCGCCGCTGATCTGGGCGACCGCTTTCCCGCCGAGCAGTTTCTGTGGCTGCAGTCCAATCATGAGGGCGACCTGATCGACTATCTCCACGAAGCGGCCTACGGCGACGAACCTGCCGACGGCATCATACTCAACGCCGGAGGATACAGCCACACATCCGTTGCACTGGCCGACGCCGTCGCCGCCATTCCTGTGCCGGTCGTCGAAGTCCATCTGTCCAACATCGCCGCCCGCGAGGACTTCCGACACCGCTCGTTGCTCGCGTCCGTCGCCGCCGGCACCATCCAGGGCTTCGGCGCCGAAGTCTACCCCCTCGCCGTCGCCGCCCTCCTCGCCCCGCACAAAAAATAGCACAGATATTCCCCGAAATTTCAGCAAATTACATCGTTTCATAAGAAATCTTTCTTTGCAAAGAAAAAAAATATGTGATTTTTTATCCTTGCAAAGAAAGATTTTTGTAACTTTGTGAACATTTGAAGAATATGGACAGAATTTATGAAATTTCCGCTCGCCTTACCGGCGAACTCAATGCTCCGCTCAGACGATATCTCTACCACCGCATTGAATGGGACGACAGACTTATTATGATAAAAGGCGCCAGAGGTGTCGGTAAGACAACCATGTTGAAGCAGCAATGCTGGGAAAAAGGCGAAAGTGGTATCTATACATCGCTCGACCAGCTAATTTTCAACGATCTTACTATACTTCAGCTCGCTGATTACCACTACAAACACGGTGGAACACATATATATCTTGACGAAGTTCACCGGTACCCCCGGCCCAACTGGGAGCAGGAACTGAAAATTATATACGACAGCTATCCCGGACTTCACATTGTCTTCACCGGCTCGTCGCTTCTGCATCTCAACAGCAAAGTCGCCGACCTATCGCGGCGCGTGGCAGTATATGATCTCAGAGGTCTGTCATTCCGCGAATACCTGAATTTCACCGGTAATTACGGATTTGAACCACACAATCTTCCGGATATTCTCAAAAACCACCGATCGATCGCAGCAGATATTTCAACGCGTATACGAATCATAGGCGAATTCGAAAAATATCTGAAAAACGGATATTATCCTTTCTTTATGGATAGTTCCGAAAGCACTTACATACAGAGAGTCGAAAGACTTGTGCTTTCGGTCATAGACCTCGATATTCCCGCAATCACTTCAGTTGAATACGAAACGCTTCTTAAACTCAAGAAACTACTTGTTGTACTCGCCGAGCAGGTGCCGTTCGTACCCAATATTACAAACCTTTCTCGTGATGTGGAGGTGACTCGCAATCAGCTGATGAAATTTTTCACGCTACTGACCGACGGAGCAATACTTAGAACTCTTATGGATGCCACGACACAGCCCAAACATGCCTCCAAACCTGAAAAAATTCTCTTTGACAATCCGTCCGTGATGCAGGCACTCGGTATTATTCATAAAATCGGTACTGTCAGGGAGAGCTTCGTAGCTTCCATGCTCAGTAGTCAAGGAAAACTGTTTGCTGCTAAAGAGGGTGATTTTCTGCTTGACCGCAACTATCTTTTTGAAGTCGGAGGAAAGAACAAGGGCTTCTCACAAATCGCTGATAAGCCTAACAGCTATGTCGTAGCCGATGATATAGAAATAGGCGTCGGAAACAAAATTCCCCTATGGATTTTAGGATTCCTATATTAAGAATCGTTCCGTCTAAATACGACGATTGCGGGCTTCCTGCGCTTGGAAGTCCGCAATCGTCATAGAAGGAATCTTTTTCTTCGTTTCGCTGTCGTTTCTTGCTCTGGCGTGTCCTGTAGCACTTTCAGCCTCAGAGTGGAATTTCAATTCCGGACGTGCCGGGGATGCGATCAGCGCTTGGCTTGTGTGTTTTTGCCTATATAACGCCGGGTTAGCAGAAAAAGTTTTGAGAAAGTTACAGATTCGTCAGAAATCCGTCACAAATATTACACGTGCGCCGGCCGGTTCGGTCAGATTTATAACCCACCACGATGTGGCATCGGTGCGACGGACAAGCTCCGCAGACTTCACACCGACGTTCTTACCATTGACACTCAGCGTTTCAGCCTTGGGATTGAAGTCAATCCGACTGCCGTCTGTCACGTCCACGCAGAACAAGCTCCCCGCGTCGGTGCTTCCGAAAATAATACCTCCTGAGTCATATAAAAATGTTACACCCGGTGTAACAACACGCTGCCGCCCATCGGCAAGCGCCTCGGCAAGCTCGGTATCTTCGGTCTGACCGGGCCGGTCGGGTGTGCCTGGAATGGAGCCGGGCCGCTGACCGGGCTCCTGCGGATCAGACGAACAGGCTGCGGCCAAAAGACATATGATTATCGGTACTATCGGCTTCATGGACGTATCTCGATTTTAATGACGCCGCGGGCAGTGCGGCTTGTGAATGACAGCTCATGCACGCCAATGCCGACGTCCGACAGGCTTATACGGTCGTCCTCGACAGGCACACCGTCGAGTTTCCAGGCTGCATCGGACGGAACGTACGGCGATGTAAACCACAGCAGACTGTCGGCACCCACGGAATACGTTGCCTTGAGAGGCACAGGCTTCAGGTCAGGCTCTACAGGTCCCGGGGGATCGGGTGGTGTCGGGGGATCAGGATTATCGGGCGGCGTAGGCGGATCGGACGGAATTTCGAAATTGTCGCCGGCCCGCGCGCCCCACAGATACTCGGCCAGGTCGGGATACTCGACAAAGGGGTTGACATTGCCCTGCCGCTGCCCCTGCAGGACGCATTCCGCACGCTCGCGGTCGTCGACCGGATCGCTGCGGTGCCACTGAAGGAGCAGGTCGCTGCCGAGCGGACGCAGCAGGGGCCAGCCGCCGTCTTCGAGCAATACGGTGCCTTGACTGCGCCACAGCCGCTGAGGATATATGACGGCGAGATACATCAGTCTACGTGCAAGATCGCCGCGGCGATCATCAGCCGGCATCCAGGCGTTGATCTCGGATCCGCCCACAATTGCTATGCCGACGGCCCAGCCTTGGCCTTCCTGAGTCGGACGGACGACCTGGGCGGGCATGTACGCACCGCGGGCCGCTGCAAGCGCCGGAGGCCCGAGCAATTCGTTGAAAGCATCGGCCGGCGCGTCGGCATACCACCACTCTGCGGGGATCACTGCAATACGCTCCGACTCACCGGACCACCATGAGGCTGGCGGAGCCGACGACGGGGCCGCGGCCGGGCGGAAACGATCGGCTATATACGACGCGAGCGACGCGCCGCT
>CAJJQT010000064.1 GCA_905193995.1 uncultured Porphyromonadaceae bacterium
GCTCGCCGAAATGTATCCCGACAAGGCTCCGTTCAAGGAAGGCAACGCCGACCCCAAGCGCTTCAGCATGTTCGACAAGGTCTGCGGCAGCAAGGAGATCCGCAAGCGTTTCGGCGAGAACTACAAGGTGGCCGACATCATCGACTACTGGAACAAGGACAACGACAGCTTCCGCACGGCCTCGTCGAAGTACTATCTCTACAAATAACCACCCGCAACAATGACAGACTCACCCCGACATAACGAATTCCTGGCCGACATCAGGGAATTCATACCCAAAAAGCGGATTTTCACCGACGAGCTGCGCACCCTGGCCTGGGGTACCGACGCCGGATTCTACCGCATGATCCCAAAGATTGTGGTCATAGCCGAGACTGAGGAAGAGGTGTCGGGGCTGCTCCGCGCCGCCTCGCGCCGCGAGGTGCCGGTAACGTTCCGCGCCTCGGGCACGAGTCTGTCGGGGCAGGCCATCACCGACTCCGTGCTGGTGGTGGCCAACAAGGCGTGGACCGACTACAAGGTGTCAGACGACGCCCGCTACATCACCATGCAGCCGGGCATCCTGGGCAAGACGGCCAACGACATCCTGCGCCCCTACGGCCGGATGTTCGCCCCCGACCCCGCGTCGAAGAACTCGGCGTCGGTCGGCGGCATCATCATCAACAATGCCTCGGGCATGAACTGCGGCACGCACGCCAACAGCGACCACATCCTCAAGTCGATGCGGCTGGTACTCGCCGACGGCACCGTACTCGACACCGCCGACGAGGCATCGCGCGCCGAATTCCGGCGCACACACCGTCACCTGATCGACGAACTCGAGGAAATCCGCCGCCTGATCGTGTCGGACTACGAGCTCACCCAGCGCATACGCCACAAATACTCGATCAAGAACGTCACGGGCCTCAATATCCTGCCCTTCGTACTCTACGACGACGTGTTCGACATCATCGCCCACTGTCTGGTCGGCAGCGAGGGTACTCTCGGCTTCCTGAGCGAGGCAACCCTGGAGACATCGCACCTCTACACCCACACGGCATCGGCCATGCTCTACTTCAAGGACATCTCCGAAGCCTGCCGATGCGTGGTGGCCCTGAAAAAGTCGGCGCCCGTATTCTCGTGCGAGCTGCTCGACCGCAAATCGCTCGAATCGGTCAACGACACCACGGGCGAGGGTCTCACCGCCCTGCTTATCGACACCAAGAGCGATTCGGAGGAAGGACTTGAGGGCAACATCAAGGCAATCATGGACGTGGTGGGACAATTCGAGCTGTTCAACGACGCCCACTTCTCGACAGACCCCGAAGAGACCGCCGGCTGGTGGTCGCTGCGGTCGGGAATCTTCCCCTCGGTGGGCGGCACACGTCCGTTAGGCTCCACGGCCATCATAGAGGACATAGCCTTCTACATCGAGGACCTGCCCACGGCCACGGTCGAGCTGCTCGACCTGCTCGACAAGTGCGGCTACAGCGACGCCTGCATCTACGGCCACGCGCTCGAAGGCAACTACCACTTCATCATCGCACAGTCGTTCCAGACACAGGCCGACATCGAGAAATACCGCCATCTGATGGAGGAAATCGAACATCTGGTTGTCGACCGCTATGACGGTTCGCTCAAGGCCGAACACGGCGTGGGCCGCAACATGGCCCCCTTCGTCGAACGCGAATGGGGCGAGAAAGCATTCAGCCTCATGCGCCGCATCAAGGACGCGTTTGACCCCAAGTGCATCCTCAACCGCGGCGTCATCTTCAACGACGATCCCGAGTGCTTCATCAAGGGCATGAACCCCCTGCCGCCGCTTCACCCGCTGGTCGACAAGTGCATCGAATGCGGCTTCTGCGAGCCCAACTGCATGAGCTGCGGCTTCACGCTGTCGGCCCGGCAGCGCACCGTCATCCTTCGCGAGATAGCGCGCCTCGAAGCCGAGGGCGGATCCGAAAACGCCGCACGGGCCAAGCGGCTCCGCAAGGACTTCGAATACCTGGGCAACCAGACCTGCGCCGGCGACGGCCGGTGCTCGACCTCGTGCCCGATGAAGATCAACACCGGCGAGATGATCCACGTGGTGCGTGAAATGGCGCTGCCGAAAGGCTCGGCCGGCTACCGCGCCGGCGAATTCGCCGCAAAGCACCTCGCCGGCATCGCCGGCACGCTGCGCCTGGCCCTCGGCACCGCCGGCATAGCCCACAGCATCATAGGCGACAAGGGTGTCCGCGCCATCGGCAAGGGGCTGCACACGCTCGGCATTCCGCTGTGGACACCCGAGCTGCCCCGGCCTTACAACCCCAAAAAGGCCATCGCGCGCGAGCAGGCGCCGTCAGACAAGGCCGTGGTCTACTTCCCGTCGTGCATCAACCAGACCATGGGGGTCACGCCCGAGAAAGGCAAAAAAGTGGCCCCGCTGGTCGAGACCATGATGAATCTGTGCGCCAAAGCCGGCTACCGCGTAATCTTCCCCGAAAATATGAGCAAGCTCTGCTGCGGCATGATCTGGGAAAGCAAGGGCATGCCTGAAATCGCCGACGAGATGACCGCCAAGCTCGAGCAGGCCCTGCTGAAAGCGAGCGAGAACGGCCGCTACCCGGTGCTGTGCGACCAGAGCCCGTGCCTGCACCGCATGCGCGAGCACATCAAGAGCATGAAACTCTACGAGCCGGCCGAATTCATCAGCAAGTATCTCGCACCCGAACTCGACTTCATCCCCGGCGACGAGCCCATAGCCGTCCACGTGACGTGCTCGAGCCGACGCATGGGCCTGGCCGACACCATCATCGGCCTGGCACGCCGGTGCTCGACCGACGTCACCGTGCCTGCCGCCGTAGGCTGCTGCGGCTTCGCGGGCGACAAGGGCTTCAGCGTGCCCGAGCTCAACGCCTGGGGCCTGCGCCACCTGCGCCCGGCCCTCGAGAAGGCCGGCGTCACCGCCGGCTACTCCAACTCGCGCACGTGCGAGATCGGCCTTACCAAGAACAGCGGCGTCAGCTACAAGTCGATAGCCTACCTCGTCGACGAGCATACCCGGGCAAAAACCGACAAAAAGACCTTATAACTAATTATCCATAAAGCAATCATGTCACATTCAGCCACAACATCCGACCGGCCCAAGCCAAAGAGGCTGCTCGCGCTCGACATACTGCGCGGCATCACCATCGCCGGCATGATCCTGGTCAACAATCCCGGATCGTGGGGCCACATATATGCCCCGCTCGAACACGCGTCGTGGAACGGCCTGACACCCACCGACCTCGTGTTCCCCTTCTTCATGTTCATCATGGGAGTCTCGACATACTTCTCGCTCCGCAAGTATGAATTCAAGTTCTCGGCCTCGGCGCTGCTGAAAATACTGCGCCGCACGGTCGTCATCTTCCTTATAGGCATGTTCATCGCATGGTTCGGTCTGTTCCTGCGCGGCACGCTCAGCGGCTCGTCGTTCTGGGAAGCCGTCCTCAACTTCGACCATATCCGCATCCTCGGCGTAATGCCCCGCCTGGCCATATGCTACGGCGCCGGCTCGCTGATAGCCCTGTGGCTCAGGCACAAGTGGCTGCCGACATTCGTAGGCGCCCTGCTCGTGATCTATACCGTAATCCTGCTATGCGGCCACGGCTTCGAATTCGCCGACCACAACATCATCTCGATCGTCGACCATAAGGTGCTCGGCCCCAACCACATGTACGCCGACACTGTCGACGGCGTCACTCTCAAATTCGATCCCGAAGGCCTGCTGAGCACGCTGCCTTCGATAGCCCACATGCTCATAGGCTTCATCTGCGGCGGCTGGCTCATCTCGATCAAGGACAACCGCGACCGCATCAACCGTCTGTTCATCCTCGGCACCATCCTCACCTTCGCCGGTTTCCTGCTCAGCTACGGACTGCCGATCAACAAGAAGATCTGGTCGCCGACCTTCGTGCTCACCACGTGCGGCCTGGCCTCGAGCTTCCTGGGCCTGCTGATCTGGATCATCGACATCAAAGGCAAGAAGAAATGGTGCCGCTTCTTCGAGGTGTTCGGCATCAACCCGCTCTTCCTCTACTGCCTCGGCGCTATCCTATCGATAGTGATGGGCGCCATCCCCGCGGGCGAAACCACCCTGAAGGGATGGATCTACAAGGACGTGCTCATGCCCGTCTGCTGCGACGACGCCACTCTCGCATCGCTCATCTTCGCAATACTATTCGTAATCGTCAACTGGCTCGTAGGCCTGATATTATACAAAAAGAAAATATATATTAAGATATGATACTCGTAGCAGACTGCGGCAGCACCAAGATCGACTGGTGCCTGCTCAATAATGGAAAAGTAGAAAAACAAGTGTTCACCCTGGGGATGAACGCGGTGATGCTCACCGAAGAAGAAATCCGCCAGCGCATCGGCGACGAACTCGTGCCCGAGCTCACCGGCTATCCTGTCGAAGAAGTCTACTTCTACGGCGCCGGCTGCATCTCCGACGAAGTGTGCGGCAACGTGGCCAACGCCATCCGCACCAACTTCCCCACCGCCAAGACCGTCGAGGTCCACACCGACCTGCTGGCCGCCGCCCGCGCCCTGTGCGGACGCACCCCCGGTATCGCCTGCATCATGGGCACCGGGTCCAACTCGTGCTACTACGACGGCACCGAGATCCGCGACAACGTCTCGCCCCTGGGCTTCATCCTCGGCGACGAAGGCTCGGGCGCCGTACTGGGCAAGATCCTCATCGGCGATATCCTCAAGAACCAGCTGCCCGCCGACCTGTGCCGGAAATTCCTCACCCAGTACGAGCTCGACCGCCTCACCATCATACGCCGCGTATACAAGGAACCGCAGGGCAACCGCTTCCTGGCGTCAGTGACCCCCTTCCTGCTCGAGAATATCGACCGCCGCGAGATCCACGATCTGGTGCTGAACTCGTTCAAGTCGTTCTTCATCCGCAACATCGCCCAGTACAAGGGCTACCGCGAACTGAGCGTCAACTTCATCGGCTCCATCGCCCACTACTACCGCCCCGTGCTCGAAGAAGCCGCGGCAGCCTGCGGCTGCCGCGTGGGCACTATCATCAAGAGCCCGATGGAAGGCCTTATCAAATTCCACACGGCCTGAACCTTAACACGTAAACCCTAAAGCAATCATTATGGCATTTGTAAAAATCAGCGAGCAGCCCTCGCTCTACAATGATCTCGAGAAGAAGTCGGTAGGCGAGATACTGCACGACATCAACACCGAGGATAAGAAAGTGGCTCTGGCCGTCGAGAAGGCCATTCCCCAGATCGAGAAACTCGTCACCGAAATCGTGGCACGCATGAAGAAGGGCGGCCGCATCTTCTACATGGGCGCCGGCACCAGCGGCCGTCTCGGCGTGCTCGACGCATCCGAGATCCCGCCCACATTCGGCATGGATCCCTCGTGGGTAATCGGCCTGATCGCCGGCGGCGACATCGCCCTGCGCAACGCCGTCGAGAACGCCGAGGACGACACCCACCAGGGCTGGCACGACCTCGAGAAGTTCAACATCAACGAGAAAGACACCGTCATCGGCATCGCCGCCTCGGGCACCACGCCCTACGTCATCGGTGCCCTGAAGGACTGCCGCGAGCACGGCATCCTGACCGCCGCCATCACCTCCAACCCCGACGCCCCCGTAAGCGAGGCAGCCGACATCGCCATAGAGATGATCGTCGGCCCGGAATACGTCACCGGCTCGTCGCGCATGAAGTCGGGCACAGGCCAGAAGATGATCTGCAACATGATCACCACCTCGGTAATGATCAAGATGGGCCGCGTCAAGGGCAACAAGATGGTCAACATGCAGCTCACGAACGCCAAACTCGTCGACCGCGGCACACGCATGGTCATGGACGAACTCGGCCTCGACTACGACGAAGCCAAGCGGCTGCTGCTCATGCACGGCTCGGTGAAGAACGCCGTCGACTCCTACCGCGAGGAAAACGCCTGATGCCATGCTGCGCCGATTTCTCACACTTGCACTGATCGCCGCGGCGTCTGCCGGCGCCATGGCCCAGGACGCCCCGGCCAAGCCCAAGTACACCGAACTCTACTACCAGCGCGCGTCGCTCTTCGACCAGCTCGGTGTCGACAGCACCACCATCGTGTTCCTCGGCAACAGCCTCACCCACGGCTGCGAGTGGCATGAGCTGCTGAAGATGCCCAATGTAGTCAACCGCGGCATCAACGGCGACGTCGTAGCCGGCATCAAGGAGCGGGTCGGATCCGTCGTGTCAGGCCATCCCGCCAAAATCTTCCTCATGAGCGGCGCCAATGACGTCAGCCACGACCTCACGGCCGATTCCATCGCCACCGCCATCGCCGATCTCGTCGACTACATACACGCCGAATCGCCCGACACGCGCATCTACCTGCAGTCGATGCTGCCGATCAACAACTCCTTCGGCCGCTACAAGCTCATGGCCGGCAAGGAGCAGGTGATCCGCGACATCAACGAACGCCTGGTGAAGATCGCCGCCGACCGCGGCATCACCTTCATCAACCTCTATCCGGCTTTCTGCGACGAGGAGGGTAATCTGAAGCGCGAGTACACCAACGACGGGCTGCACCTGCTCGGGCCGGCCTATCTCGTGTGGCGCGACATCGTGCTCCCTTACGTGAAAGAATAGTCTTTCCGGACATACTGCAAAACGGAGCGGCCGGCCTACGTTCACACGCAGGCCGGCCGCCGAACATTTGTTTAAAATTACGATCCGTAAAGTGACTTGTTCAGTTATTTCTTCCTTGCGATGCGGATTGCGGCGCCGCCGCCCGGGGCGAGTGGCTGGCGGAGCACCTGCCCTGACCGCACGTCGACGGTGCGTATGCGGTAGGCCTGCGGATTGTCCTTCCAGTCGGCGCCGGGAGCATCCTCATAGATGGTGGCCGTGTATTTCGCACCCTCGGGCAGGAAGCTCAGGTCGATGACGGCCTCGCGCGGACGCTCGTCGGTTATGGCGCCCACGTACCAGTCGTCGGAGTTCTTGTCGCGGCGCGCCACGGTGATGTAGCGGTTGGGCTCGGCCTCGAGATATCGGGAATCAGACCAGTCGACGGGCACATCCTTTATGAACTGGAAGGCATCGGCGAAGCGCTCGTAGTTCTCGGGCAGATCACAGGCCATCTGCATCGGCGACGGCATGGTCAGGTAAAGCGCGAGCTGACGGGCCAGCGTCGTCCCGGCCTGCGAGGTCTTGCCCTCGCCGTAGTAGCTCAGGCGCGTTTCGAACAGGCCCGGGGTGTAATCCATCGGGCCTCCCTTGAGGCGCGTGAAGGGCAGGATGCAGGTGTGCGAGGGCGGATTGCCGCCCATCGACTCGAATTCGCCGCCGCGGGCCGATTCCTGGGCCAGCCAGTTGGGATAGGTGCGGCACAGGCCCGTGGGGCGGGGAGCCTCGTGGCTGTCGACCATGATCTGATAGTCGGCGGCGCGCTCGATGACATGGCGCACATGGTCGACCATCCACTGCGAGGTGTGGTGCTCAGAGCGCGGGATGATAGCACCGACGTAGCCGGTCTTGACGGCGTCGTAGCCGTTGTCCTTCATGAACCGGAAGGCCCGGTCGAGCTGCAGTTCGTAGTCGGCGGCGTTGGCGGCCGTCTCGTGGTGCATGATCAGTTTCACGCCGCGCCCGGCGGCATAGTCGCGCAGGGCTGCCACGTCGAAGTCGGGATAGGCGCGGTCGAAGAGGAACTGGCGGTTCTTGCGGTAGCTGCACCAGTCCTCCCAGCCTTCGTTCCAGCCCTCGACGAGCACGCCGTCGATGCCGTTGTCGGCCGCGAAGTCGATGTAGCGCTTCACGTTGGCGGTATTGGCCGGATGGCGGCCGTTTGGCCGCAGAGCCGAATAGTCAGTCACGCCCGGCTTGGCCAGGCTGTCGTCGGAGTATGCCCAGGTCTTGACGTTGCCGGTGAACATCTCCCACCACACGCCGACGAATTTCATCGGCTTGATCCACGACGTGTCCTCGATCTTCGAAGGTTCGTTGAGGTTGTAGATCAGCTGCGAGGCGAGTATGTCGCGGGCGTCGTCGCTGACGATCAGCGTGCGCCAGGGCGTGCTGAACGGCAGCTGCAGGTAAGCGCTCACTCCGAGGCGGTCGGGCACCAGGTGGGCTTTCATGGCGAATGCGGCGGTGTCGACGTCGAGCAGCATGGCCGGATAGCCGACCAGCGCGGCCTCGTGCACGTTGACGTAGACCGGCTCGGCCGTCTTGATCAGCAGAGGGGTCTGCACGCTGACGCCGTCGGCTCGCTGAGCCTCGGAATGTCGGCGGTACGATTTCAGAGCCTCGGGCAGGCCGGTGAACGTCGTTTCCGACCAGAGGTATTCGTCAGTGTCGTAGTCGCCCGGTATGCAGAAGAGAGTGTGGTCGGCTCCGTAGTTGAACTCGGTGAGTTCGTCGCGCAGCGTCAGATAGTTCGATCCCCGCTGGGCGGGCAGCTCGTAGCGGAAGCCAAGGCCGTCGTCGAAGAGGCGGAAGCGGAGCGTCAGCTCGCGCTCGGGATCATCGGCTTTCAGATGCACGGCAAGTTCGCGGAAATGGTCGCGCACGGTGTCGTATTCGCCCCATACGGGCTGCCACGAGCGGTCGACAGTCACCGTGTCGGCCGATGTGATGCGGAAGCCGTCGGCAAAGCGGGTCTCGTCGGCGACCAGGCCCAGGAGGCTGGGCCGTACGAGCGCACGCCCCTTGTAGTCGAGCGAATAGAAGGGGCGCCCGGT
>CAJJQT010000065.1 GCA_905193995.1 uncultured Porphyromonadaceae bacterium
TTCAGAGTATAGTATCCGAGCTGCTCGGCGGTCGTGAAGTACATCTCGGGAGATACGCTCGAGGGCGGAGTCACATCGAGATAGTCGTTGCAGGACGACAGGGCCATCACTGCCACGAAAGCCATTGCTGTATTTTTAAGAAATTTCATTTCTGTGGATTTTTAAGGGGATTACAATGTGACTGACAGACCGAAAGAGAATGTGCGCGAGAGCGGGTAAGTGCCGCCCGACTTCATCTTCGAGACCTCGAGGCTTTCGGGGTCGATGACCTTCGACATCTTGGTCCAGGTGTGGAGGTTCTCGGCGGAGAAGAATACGCGGAGGTTCTGGATGAAGAACTTCTTGGTGAGTTCTTCGGGGAAGGTGTAGCCGACCTGGAGGTTCTTCAGGCGCAGGTAAGCGCCGTTCTGCAGGTAGCGTGTCTGAGTCTCGCGGTTCTTGTTGGTGAAGTAGAGGGGACGGGCGTAGTAAGCGTCGTAGTTCTCGCCGAGGAGGCTGGCGTCGTCGCGCCAGTAGTCGAGGTGCTCGTCGAAGAAGAGCGATTCCCATCGTCCGCCGACGGTAGCGCCCCAGAAAGCGGCGCCCTTTTCGCCGGCGCCCTGTCCGCCGTAAGCGCTGAAGTAGTAGTCGCGCTTGCAGACGCCCTGGAAGAATGCCGAGATGTCGATGCCCTTCCACTTGGCGTAGAGATTGACGCCGATGCGGTAGCGGGGCGAGGAGTTGCCGATGACGCGGAGGTCGCCTTTCTCGTAGATGGTGCTCTGCTTGTGGATGGTGCCGTCGCCGTCGGTGTCGACGTACATGATGTCGCCGGCCTGCCACAGACCGCCGCTGATCTCGCTCTGGTCGACGTTCTGGAGGTGAGCGTCCATCTCGGCCTGATCGCGGGCGATGCCCTTGGTCTCAAGGCCCCAGATTTCGCCGGTATAGCGGCCGGCGATGTATTTGTTGAGGTTACCCTCGCGGTTGGGGTAGTCGGTGATCTTGGTGCGGTCGTCGGAGAGGTTGAAGCGTACGTCGTAGCTGAAGTCGCCGAGAATCTGGCGCCAGCCTAAGGTGAGTTCCCAGCCCGAGGTGCGCATCGAGAGGAGGTTCTGCGCCGGGGGATTGGTACCCAGGGTAGCGGGGAGCGAAACGCCGGGGCCGACCATGTCCTTGTTGTCGCGCCAGAAGTAGTCGAACGATGCGGTGAGGCGGTTGCGGAGGGCAGTGACGTCGATACCGAGGTTGGTGTTGCGGATCTTCTCCCAAGTCAGCGAGGTAGAGATCAGGCCGGGGAACCAGGCGGTGTTGGACTGCTCACCGTTGATGAGCCATGAGCTCGACGAGGATCCGAGACCCATGACGCGATAGGTCGGGTACCAGTTGTTGGTGTTCTGGTTGGCGAGCTGGCCGTACGAAGCGCGGAGCTTGAGGACCTGTACGTAGGGCTTGGCGGGCTCGAAGAAGTCTTCCTGGGCGATGTTCCAGCCGGCCGATACGGAGGGTGACCATACCCATCGGCTGCCGCGGCGGAAGCGCGAGGTGCCGTCGTAGCGGAGGTTGAGCTCGATCAGGTAGCGGTTCATGTAGTCGTAGTTGATACGGCCGAAGAAGCCGGTTGTGCGCCATTCCTGATAGCGGCCGCCGAGCGAGTAGTCGGTCTTGCTGTTGGTGAGGTCGAGGACGGGGAGCAGGGAGGTGGTCACGTCGTTACGGCTGCCGTTGACGAAGCGGTCCTTGAAGCTCTCGATCTGGGTACCGAGCAGGAACGTGAAGTTGTGCTTGTCCTCGATCGACATGTTGTAGTTTGTGAAGATGTTGGCGTTGAGATAAGTCGAGCGGTATGAGTATTCGCTGACGTAGGATGTCGTGCGCGAGTAGTAGGTGGGGATGTGGGTGCGCTCGGGGTCAACGGCATCGTGAGCGTAGACGGGGAAGCCGTCCTCGTGCGTCCAGTTGTTGTTGATGCGGGCGTTGAATTCGCCGATGATGTTCCAGTTCTTGATCGGGGTGATGGTAACCTGGAACTGATTGGTGAACACGTCGTTCTGCTCCTTGTGGCGGCCGCCGTTCTCGAGGGCGTCGATATAGTTGAAGTCCGAAGCCAGGTAACCGTTCGGGTCATATTTGGGCGCGATGGAGATAGCGCGGCGCATGAGGTTGTCGTAGAAGCCGCCGCTCATTGTGGTGGCGCGGTCGTAGTCGGTGCGGTTCCATCGCGAGGTGTATGCGATCTTCAGCCAACTGTAGAGCTGAGCGTTGATCTTGCCCATGATGGAGAATCGCTGGAAGTCGTCCTCGCCGTAGCGCATGAAGCCGCCCATGTCCATCCAGTTGCCCGAGACGTAGTAGTCGATCTTCTCGTTTCCGCCTGTCAGGGCGAGGTTGTGCTCCTGCGAGAATGCGGTCTTCTTGTAGTATTCGCTCATCCAGTCGGTATTGCCGTAGACACCCATGAGTTCGCTTTCGCCCCAGATCGAGTGTCCGTCCTCCCAGTGATAGCTGTCGGCCACGACGTCGCTTTCACCGTAATAATACTGGCGCACTTTCTCGACATATTCGTCGTCGAAAGTGAACGAGCCGGGGCTTGTGTAGCGCTGGACGTCGTTGAGATAATTGACGAGGTGCCACGAGTCCATCTGGTTGGCGATCTTCAGAGGCTTGCTGAATCGGAAGCTGTTGTTGTAGCGAACGATGGTGCGTCCCTGCGAGCCGGACTTGGTAGTGACGAGAATGACGCCGAACGGAGCGCGCGAGCCGTAGATCGACGATGCGGCGGCATCCTTCAGCACGGAGATGTTTTCGATATCCTGCGGGTTGATGGTGTTGAGGTCGCCTTCCATGCCGTCGATCAGGATGAGGGGGCTGCCGCTGGAACCCTCGCCGATGGTTGCCGTACCGCGGATGTTGATGCTCTTGCTGGCGTTGAGCTCGCCGCCGGAGCTTGAGTTCGAGATATTGAGGCCCGGAATGATACCCTGAAGGGCAGTGACAGCGTCGGAGACGGGGCGGTCGGCGATATCGGCGCCTGAGGCTGTGCCGACCGAGCCGGTCAGGTTGACTTTCTTCTGAGTTGCGAAGCCGACGACAACCACCTCGTTGAGGTTCATGGCGTCGTCCTTGAGTGTGATGGTCATGGGGGAGGCGGTAGCCTTCACTTCCTGCGTGGCGCAGCCAATGTAAGAGATGACGAGCGTGGCGCCTTTGGGCGCAGTGAGGGAGAATTTGCCGTCGATGTCGGTCGACACGCCCTGATGCGCGCCTTTTACAACTACTGACGCACCGATCACAGGCTCGCCGTCCGATCCGATCACCTCGCCGGTGACGGTAATGCTGTTCGCCTGAACCGATGCCTGGGCCGACGCTGCGGCCGGTTCCGCATAAGCGGCGCCCGCTACTGTCAGTCCTCCGACTACGAGTAGCAGCCTTGCTGCCCAGCGTAAGTCTTTCGATTGTTTGGAGTTCATGGTGTGATTTATATGATTTGGTTATTATATTGGCTATGTCGAGGGCTTCTTTATATTACTATGTGTAGGCATCAGCAATCATCGGAATTCTGGTTTTTCACGGTCTGAATTTGGTCTCAGGTTATGATGCTGCAAATTTAAGGCGCATTCGCTGCGCGTCCGCGTCCGATATTATTATAAAAAAGGGGATATTCCGCAAAATCGCCGAAAAATCCACTTTTGCAGCCTCAAAATTGCCGCAGTACTAAAAATCCCCGCTATAATACGAAAAATGTGTCATCGTAAAGGCTTAAAAATGCGGTGTTTTCAATAAAAATAGCTAAATTTGCGAATGAATTGAGATCTGACACGTTTTTCGGCAATTTGCTGGCAAAATGAAATATCCTCTGAAAAATACCATGATAATCACTCTTGCCATACTCGTCGGACTGGCCGTCGGAAGCGCCATGGCGTTCCCCGATCCGAGCACGGTTCACATAAAGGTGATATCGTCGGCCGACGGGTTGCCCGACAATTCAGTCAACGATCTTGCCGAGGATGATTACGGCTTCATATGGATCGCGACGTGGAACGGTCTGGCCCGTTTCGACGGCAAAACCGTGACCGTATTCCGGCATACGGCCGAGGAAAATCCGAATTACCTGAGCAATATGATACGCTGCATCCGCCCCGACCGCGGCGGCCTGTGGGTAGGCAGCGACACCGGCCTCGATTTCTTCCGCTACAGTGACAGCCGCTTCTATCCGTCGTATTACATGACCGAGGATTCCACGGATGTGGCGCTGCTGAGTACGCGCGTGAGCCGTGTGATGAAAAGCGGCGACGATGTGTTCGCCCTGTCGGTCGGCGGTGACATCATGCGGCTCGACAAGACAAAGTCGGCCGCGGACGGTACACGAGCGGTCTTCCGCAAGCTGCCCAAGCCGAGCAACCGCCGATATGCCGACCTGTGCGTGTTTACGGACGGGCGCCTGCTGGCTCTGTCGAACGACGGAGTGACCATACTGTCGCCCGACGGCGACAACGAGCTACTGCACAATTCCATTGCGTTCAGCTACGATCCGAATCTGAATATGTTTTTCGACCGCCAGGGCATGACCGTGACCGTAGGCGGCGGTGTGGGCAGCGAGACCCGCGAATTCAGTATCGACGTAAGCGGCGTATTGAGGCCCACCGGCTCCGAGCCTCCGTTTTCCAATCTCATGAGCATGGCGTCGGACGGCGGCAGTCTGTTCTACGGGACCGACGGCCACGGTATGTTCATGCGCGACGGCGAAAGCCTTGTAAGCTTCACTCCCGACAATTCGCCTCTGCCGTGCGATGCAATATATAAAGTGCTTGTCGACAGTAACCACAATCTGTGGATCGGCAGCTACCGTCACGGAGTGTTCATGCTCTCGCACAACCTCAACGCCTACAGCGTCATGGACAAGCATTCAGGCAAGCTGTGCTACGACATAGTGGCAGCCGTGATACCTGACGGCGACCGGCTCTATCTCGGTCTTGACGGCGGCGGCATCGAAGTGCTCGACACGTCCACCGGTCGCTACCGCCAGTACAACAAAAAGAATTCGGATATGCCGGCCGACAACGTCGTGTCGATCGTCAAAGACGGCCCGGTGCTCTGGGCCGCTGTCTACGGCACGGGACTGGTGGAGTGTGATCCGGAGGCCAATCAGTTCCGCACGTACAGAGGTGATCCGGCCAGCGAGCCGGGCAACAAGCTTTGGATCGTGCGCGACGGGGGCGACGGATGCCTGTGGGTCGGAGGCAATTCATTGAGTGTATTTGACAAGCAGACACGCACATTCACTACCGTGGCCGGAACCGAGAATTCCGACGTGCTGTCTATGGCTATAGACGGCGACGTCGTGGTGGTGGCGACGCGGTGGAACGGTCTGCTTCAGATCGACCGGCGCCGGCGCACAGTCGCCGAGCGCCACAGCGACAGCCCCTCGAAGGGCGGCATCAGGCTGCCGGGCCGCAAGACACCGTTTGTGTTCGTCGATTCACACCACGAAGTGTGGGTCGACGTCGACAATGCCATGCTGTGCCGCCTTGATCTGAACGCCAAGCGCATAGTCAGGACCTATCACCACCGGGCTGACGGCGCCGGCACGCAGGTCCTCTCGATGGTAGAGGACAAGGCCGGCAATCTGCTGATCGGCACCAACCGGGGTCTGCTGAAATATGTGCGTGAAAAGGACGTCATCGTGTCTCTCAACGACGAGCGAATGCCCACAATGTTCACTTTCAACGCCGTGGCAAAGGACGGCAATACGGCCTATTTCGGCACTACGTCGGGGCTGCTGCGCTATCCGCTGGACCAGAAGATCGAGAACCGCCGGCTGGCTTCCACGGTCTTTACGGGCATCGAAGTATTCAACAACGGCGGAAAGAACATACCCATGTTCAGCACCGGCGACGGGGCCGTGACGCTCGACAACGATCAGAACTTTTTCAAGGTGAATTTCACTCTGCCCGAAATGACCAACCCCGACCAGATCAAGTTCGAATGCCTGCTGGAAGGCTTCGAGAAAGAGTGGCGCGACGTGTCCGAAAGCCGATCGGCAATCTATACCTACGTTCCCTCGGGCAAATACAAGCTGCTGGTGCGCCATACGATGCCCGACGGCACCTGGAGCGAGCCTGCGGCCATGACGGTGCGCATCAGCCCGGCATGGTACGCATCGGTGCCCATGCTTATCGTGTGGATGATCTTAGCTCTGATCATACTGACCGGAGTGGCGGTGATCTGGTTCAATTTCATCAGAAACCGCGAGAAAATCCGCATCGCCGAGGTAGAGAAGGATTCGGCCAACCGCCTCAATGAGGCCAAGCTCGACTTCTACGCCAGCATTACCCACGAACTGCGCACGCCGTGCTTCCTGATCTCAGCTCAGATAGAGGAAATGTACGATTCGGGGCGGCAGACAGTTCCGGTCAACAATCTGCTTGGCATCTACCGCAACTCGGCCAAGCTCAACCGCCTGATCAGCCATATCATCGACTTCCGCAAGACCGACACCGGGCATCTGACGCTCAACGCACGCCGCATCGACGTGCAGGCCCTGCTCGGCGAACTTGCCGGCGATTACGAACAGCTTTGCCGCCAGAAGTCGCTCACGTTCACCTTCAATTATTCTGATCCGCCCGTCGAGGCCGAGGTTGATCCCGACAAACTCGAGCTGATCGTCACCAACCTGATCTCCAACTCCTATAAATACACCAATAAAGGGGGCGCCGTGACGCTCGGACTGACCGGCCGGGAGGATACGATAGAAATAACCGTCACCGACAACGGCATTGGCATTGTCGACAAGCTGCAGACAACGATTTTCGAGCCGTTCGTCCGCACCGAGCGCGGGCGGCGGGTGAGCGGTGGCGACGGCATCGGACTCGCCTTTGTGAAGGAGCTCGTCGAACTCCATCACGGCTCGATTTCGGTTGACAGCAAGGTCAACGAAGGATCGAAGTTTACCGTGGTACTTCCCCGAAAGTTCTCCGACGCTCCTGTGGCTGAAGAGCGCGAGGAGAAGAAGCTGCTGCCGGCCTTTGTGCGGCCCGAGGCGCAGGAGGCATCCGGAATTCACATTTCCGATCCGACGGCCACGCGGTCCATTCTACTGATCGACGACAACAAGGACGTGCTGTCGGTGCTCGTCAAGGCGTTCGAGGACAAATACCGCGTGACAGTGATGTCGGACGCCCGCGAGGCTGCCGAACTGGCGCTCAGCGGAGGTTTCGATGTGGTGGTCACCGATCTGATGATGCCCGATTTCGACGGCCATCAGGTGCTCAGGACACTGAAGGCCGACAAACGCACCCGCAACACCAAAGTCGTAGTCTTTTCGGCCCTTACCTCAGAGGAGGATATGCTGAAAGCCTTCGACGAGGGCGCCGATGCCTATCTCACCAAGCCGATCCCCATCAAGGTGCTCGTAAGGCAGGTCGAACGCCTGTTCGGACACGATGACGAGGACGATGCCATGGCGGCGGCGTCGGGCAACTACAACCGCGAGGAGCAGAAATTCCTGCTCGAATGCCGCCGCATCATCAACGAGTGCATGACGCACGACGATTTCGACGTGGCAATGCTGGCTTCGCGGCTGTCGATGAGTCATTCGGCGCTTTACAAGAAGATCAAGAGCATGACAGGCATGTCGATCATCGACTTCATCAACGAATACCGCATCTACAAGGCCGTGCAGCTGTTCAAGGACGGTATCACCAATGTGCAGACCGTCGCCGAGATGTGCGGCTTCAAGGACGTAAAGACTTTCCGCGAGACATTCAAGCGCAAGATGCAGATGCCACCCAAACAGTTTATGCTCAAGCTACAGGATGAATAACCGCAAATTAACTACTCGAATATGAAACACTCACATTGCCGGCGAATCGTCGTCGCCCTTGCCCTGGCAGCCTCGTTCGGCGCGTCAGCCTCACCGGTCGCCGAGCCGGCCGACTCGGCCTATCTCTTCGTCTACTTTACGGGCAATACCCCTCGGGAGGAGGCGGTCAGGTTTGCCGTCAGCACCGACGGATACCGCTACCGCGCCCTCAACGGCAATGAGCCGGTCATCGACTCGCGGCTGATTTCCGAAACCGGCGGCGTGCGTGATCCACATATCTACCGCGGCCCCGACAACCGCTTCTATATGAGCCTGACTGACATGACCTCCGAAAAAGGGTGGGACTCCAACCGCGGGCTGATACTGCTGACGTCGGACAATCTTATCGACTGGCGGCATTCAGCCATCAATATCCAGCGGAGGTTCGCGGGCCAGGACAGCCTCAGGCGCGTATGGGCTCCGCAGTCGATCTACGATCCCGAAGCGGGCCGGATGCTCGTGTACTGGTCAATGAAACACGGCGACAACGGCACCGACATCATCTATTACGCCTACGCCAACGACGACTTCACCGATTTCGTCACCGATCCGAAGGTCTTCTTCACTCCCGCCGACGGCAAATCGTGCATAGACGGCGACATCGCTGTGGACCGCGACGGCGCCTACCATCTTTTCTACAAAACCGAAGGCCACGGCAACGGCATACGGACCGCAGTGGCCCGCTCGCTCACTGACGGCAGCTGGGCCGAGACCGAGGGATACAAGCAGCAGACTTCAGAGGCCGTCGAAGGTGCGGGAACCTTCAAACTGATCGGTCAGGATAAATATATACTGATGTACGATGTATATATGAAAGGCAAGTAT
>CAJJQT010000066.1 GCA_905193995.1 uncultured Porphyromonadaceae bacterium
TATCTGCTACTTCCTTCTATGTTCCGGTATAGTCCTTCCCGCCGGATGACGCTGCTTCATTAAAGGAATTAAAGGAGTGAGGAGAATGGACCTCAGTCTATGATATTGAGTAAGGTTACTGACTGATTCTATCATTATATATCGTTATAAATGGTATCGTCTATTTGGATATCCGTGTCGGTGTAGTCGAGGTCGTCGATTTCGTCGGCGGGGTCGGGGATGTTGGGCTCGCCGATTTCGTCGTCATCGGCCGGAACGACGCAGATGTCGTCCTCGTCATCGTTCTTGTCGGGCTCGGTTTCTGTGGGCTCCTCGGGGTCTTCGGGATCGACCTCGATGGGAGTGCCGACAGGTTCGGGCATCTCGTTGACGTAGTCGTTCTGATAGTCCAGCACCTCGTGCCACTGGATGGAGTTCTGCCAGTCGACCTGCTCGGCGGGTGTCATCTCGTTCCATTCCTGAGCGTCGAAGGTGCCGTAGACACCGCCGTGCCAGAGGAAAGTGCCGCCCGGGCCTACGTCGGCGCGGGCGGCCGCGAAGGCTTCGCCGAAGGTCATTTCCTCGTCGACATCGGAACTTCCTTGCTGCCGTGGCGCTCGATGAGGTCGCCGTCGTCGTCGATGTCGATGTATACGATGTCGGATTCGTCGGCAATATCGGCCGCGGTCAGCGCTGTGGCTGCCACGCCTACCGCGAGGCCTGCTGCGGCCGCGGCCGCAACCTTCTTGCCGGTGCCTGATTTCTCAGTCGCGGTGTTCTCGTCCTGAAGGCCTGCTTCGGGGTTCTCCTTGATGGGGCTTTCGGCATTGCCGAGGCGGGTGAGTTCGTTATCCATATCTTTAAGTTTTAATTGTTTTCTGTTGATGTTGCAAATTTACAACACTTTGACTCCCGTGACAAGAGCGTACGGCGTTTTTTCCACCAAGTGCTATGGAATTTTCCACCAAACACCCGGTTTTGCTGACGAATATTCCGGTAAATGTAGCGGCCGGTTTGCATAATCGGCGGAATATGCCTATCTTTGCGCAATAAACCAAAAACTTACTTTATCACATACTCATGAAAAAAGTCCTGCTTCTTTTCTTAGTGGTACTGACTGCCGTGGGGATGCGCGGCCAGATCATCACCAGCAACCCGCCTCTGCTGTCACAGTCGAGCAAAGGAATTGTGCTCACATACCATGCCGACGCAGCCGAGTCCAACAAAGCGCTCGTAGGATTGCCGGCCTCAACAGCCGTCTGTGCCCACATTGGCCTTATTACCGACAAGAGCACCAGCAATTCCGACTGGAAATACGCGCCTACCTGGGGCGACAACGCCGACAAGTACAAATTGACATACGTGTCGCCCAGTACATATACCCTTACCATCGGCGACTTCCGCAGCTATTTCCCCGATCTGGGCGCCAACGAGAAGATCAAGCGCATCGCCCTCGTATTCCGCACCGGCGACAACAGCAAGGAAGGCAAGACGATGGCGGGCGGCGACATCTTCGTAGATGTGTTCGAGGAAGGATTCAACATGACGATCTCTGCTTCGGAATCCGGCATAGCCTCCGTCGGTAAGTCGGTGACAGTCAATGTAGCCACCAGCGAGCCTGCCTACATCAACCTGAAAGTCAACGGGACAAATCTCGACACCAAATCGAGCGTCACCTCGCTGAGCGCCGTATATACCATCCCGGCCCTCGGTTCGTATGAATTCATTGCAAGCGCTACCAACGCCGCAGGGACGACCGTCACCAAGAGCCTCACGCTTGTGGCTCCGGAGGCCTCGAAGGCGGCCGCATATCCCGGCGGTACGCCTAAGATGGGCGCCGTGGCCAACGGCGACGGGTCCGTCACCTTCTGCCTCGCCGCTCCCGGCAAGTCGTCGGTGATCCTCGTGCCGTCGTGGGACAACTACGCCATCAAGAACTCCAACGTGATGGCCTACCACGACTACAACGGCTACCGCTACTTCTGGATCACCGTCAAGGGTCTCGACCCCGACAAGCCTTACCCCTACTACTACCTTGTCGACGGCACCATCAAGGTCGGCGACCCCTATGCGCGCCTGGTACTTGACTGCTACAGCGACAAGTTCCTCGACCGCACAGTATGGCCCGACTGCCCCCAGTACCCATACGATTACTTCGACGACGTCGTTCTGGCCGTATATCAGGGCAATCTCGACAATAACTACAAGTTCAGCGACTTCACCATTCCCGACCACCGCAACCTTGTCATCTACGAGCTGCTCCTGCGCGACTTCACCGGCACGGAAGGCAAGGCGGAAGGCAACGGCACCCTGCGACAGGCCATCGAGAAGATCCCATACCTGGCCGAGCTCGGTGTCAACGCCGTCGAGCTGATGCCTGTCATGGAATTCAACGGCAACAACTCCTGGGGCTATAACACCAACTTCTACTTCGCTCCCGACAAGGCCTACGGCTCGCCCAAGGACTATAAGGATTTCATCGAGATATGCCACCGCTACGGTATGGCCGTTATTCTTGATATCGTCTTCAACCAGAGCGACGGCCTTCATCCCTGGTACCGCATGTACGACATCAACAGCAATCCATTCTACAACGCCACCGCTCCCCACGCCTACAGCGTGCTCAACGACTGGCGTCAGGACAATCCGCTCGTTCAGCAGCAGTGGGAGGACGCCCTGCGCTACTGGATGACGGCCTACAACGTCGACGGCTTCCGTTTCGACCTCGTCAAGGGTCTGGGCGACAATGACTCGTACGGCTCCAACCACGATACCGAGAAGTACAACCAGTCGCGTATCGACCGCATGAAGCGCCTCCACGCAGTCATCACCTCGGTCAAGCCCAACGGAATACATATCAACGAGCACCTCGCCGGAGCCAGTGAGGAAACCCCCATGGCTCAGGACGGTCAGTTGCTTTGGGCCAACTTCAACTACAACTTCTCGCAGTTCGCCATCGGTCAGGCCGAAGGATCCGGCGGCGGCAAGCTCAGCCAGCTCTACACTGGCTACGGGCGTCCTGACGGCACTTACATCGCATATGCCGAGAGCCACGACGAGGAGCGTGTCGGATATGCCATCACATCGCGCGGCGCCACGGCGCTCCGCTCGGCCACCAATGCCTCCAAGCGTCTCGGCCTCGTTGCAGCCCAACTGCTGCTCACGCCAGGTCCGAAAATGATCTGGCAGTTCGGCGAACTCGGCGCGAACCAGACGACCAAGAACGGCAGCGGCAACAACACCGATCCAAAGAAGGTGATCTGGGGCAATCTCGAAAACTCCAACTACAAGGCCCTCCACGACACCTACCAGGCCCTGCTGTACATCCGCATGCACAATCCCGAGCTGTTCGCTGCCAATGCTACCTACACCCAGACCAATCTTGGCGGCGATGTGTCGCGTCCCCGCACCATCGTCCTGCGCAGCGGCGACAAGGAAGTGATCTGCTTCATCAACCCCAACGCCACCGGCTCGGCTATGACAGTCTCGGCCCGCGCGTCGCTCCTGAGCGCTTCGAACAATCAGCTCATTATCGCCACCCCGGGTGTCAATACCACGCTGAGCGGATCGACCAACGTCACCGTCTCGCTGCCCGCCAATTCGATGGCCGTCTTCGCAACCAAGAGCGTGTCAGGGACCGAGGACATTACCGGAGATCTGACTCCGGCCGTTAAGGTCTACGGCTCGCAGGGTCGCATCGTTATCGACGGCGAGTACGAGTCGGCTGCCGTTTACACCATTGAGGGCCGCGCCATGTCACAGTCCGACAGTCTGCTGCCCGGTCTCTACATCGTTGTGGTCGACGGCGATTCGTATAAGGTCACCGTTCGCTGATACGGCCTATAACTCATAAAAAGAGGCTCTGCTGTGTGCGGAGTCTCTTTTTTTGCGTAACTTTGCGTCCAAATATCTGATATGGCTATTAAAAGTGTACTTTTCGACCTCGATGGTGTCCTGGTCGACAGCGAAAGCATCTATACTGAATTCTGGAGCGACGTCGAGCGCCATTTTCCGACCGGCGTCGATGGCTTTTCTCTGAAAATCAAGGGTACTACGTTGCCCAGCATACTCAATACATATTTTCCGGTCGAGCAGCATCCGGCCATCATCGCCATGCTCCGCGAACTCGAGCGCCGCATGGTCTACCGCCTCTTCGACGGTGTCGAGGCTATGCTCGGCGAGCTGAAGGACGCCGGCTACAGACTCGCTATTGTCACTTCGAGCAACCGGGCCAAGATGTTGACCGTCTACGACCACATTCCGGCTTTCGTCCGCTATGTCGACGAGCTTATTACCGATGAAGACGTAGAGCACTCGAAACCAGATCCAGAGCCGTATCTGCGCGGAGCCGAGCGTCTCGGCGTCAGTGCCGCCGACTGCGCCGTCATCGAGGACTCGCTCAACGGCCTTCGCTCCGGGCGTGCTGCCGGGGCATATGTTGTCGGCATTCCTACCACCAATTCCCGCGAAGATATCGCTCCGCTTTCCGACGCGGTTCTCGACCGCATCGCCGATCTTCCCCGCCTCCTCGCTTCTTTATAAAAAATTAGCTATCATAGCTAAGATAGCTACAATAGCTAATCTGTTACTGCAAGCGACTCTCAGCGCAGCGCAGCGTCCATAGCGGAGGCGGCCGCGCGGCCGTCGCCCATGGCGAGTATCACTGTCGCACCACCTCTGACGATGTCGCCTCCGGCCCAGATCGTCGGTATCGACGACCGGTGATTTTCGTCGACGGAAATGGTGCCGCGGTTGGTGACTTCGAGCCCGTCGAGCGACGAGGGTATCAGCGGGTTGGGCGATACGCCCACACTGACTATGACTACATCGACAGGTATTTCGTCGATGGCTCCTTCGATAGGTACGGGCGAGCGGCGTCCCGAGGCGTCAGGCTCGCCGAGTTCCATGCGCTGGACTCGCATCGCGCGCACGTGGCCGCGTTCGTCGCCGAGATACTCCACTGGGTTGCACAGGGTCATGAATTCGACACCTTCTTCGCGGGCGTGGGCTATCTCCTCGCGGCGCGCCGGCATCTCCGCATCGCTGCGGCGGTAGACCAGGAAGGCCTTTTCGGCGCCCATCCGCAGTGCCGTGCGCACGGAGTCCATGGCCGTGTTGCCGCCGCCGATTACTGCCACGCGGGCGCCGCGGGGCGCGGGTGTGGCGTAGCCGGGCGTGCCGGCGTGCATAAGGTTTATGCGCGTGAGATATTCGTTGGACGACAGTATGTTGATCAGGTTTTCGCCCGGAATGCCCATAAAGCGGGGCAGTCCGGCGCCGGATGCCACGAATATGCCGTCGAAGCCTTCGGCGAGCAGGTCGTCGTAGCTCAGCGTCTTGCCGATTACGGTGTCGGGCCGGAATTCGACGCCCAGATCGGCGAGTGCCTTGAGTTCGTTGTCGACAACGGAGTTGGGCAGACGGAATTCGGGGATGCCGTATTTGAGTACGCCGCCGATCTGGTGCAGGGCCTCGAAGACCACGACCTTGTAACCGCGGCGAGCCATATCGCCTGCGAAGGACAGTCCGGCCGGGCCGGATCCTGCCACGGCGACCTTTTTGCCGGTCGGCGCCATTCGGGCGCCTTCGGGTATGCTGCCTGACGCGAAGCGCTCGAGCCAGCCGATGGCCACAGGCGGTTTTTTCATCTTATTGTATATGCAGCGGCTCTCGCATTGCTTCTCCTGCGGGCAAACTCGGCCGCATACGGCCGGCAGCGCGCTGGTGGCGCGGAGCACGCCGGCGGCGGCCGCGTCGTCGCCGCGCTGTATGTTCTTGATGAAGCCCGGTATGTCGATATTCACGGGACAGCCCTGAACGCATTGCGGATCCGGACAGTCGAGGCATCTGGTAGCCTCCACGCGGGCCTGATCGGCCGACAGGCCCTGGTTTACTTCTTCGTTGGTGTGGATGCGGTAGGCGGCATCAAGCATGGGCATCTGTGCCCGCGGAATGGCGGTGCGCTCCTTGGGGCTGAGGGCGTTGCGCAGGTCGGCACGCCACTGTGCATCGCGCGGTGATATATTGTCTGGCATGATCTTGATCTTTTAGTTATAAGCGCGGAGGCGCATCATCATTTCATCGAAGTCGACCTGGTGGGCGTCGAATTCAGGTCCGTCGACACATACAAAGCGCACTTTTCCGCCCACAGTCACGCGGCAGGCGCCGCACATGCCCGTGCCGTCGACCATGATGGTGTTGAGCGAACATGTGGTGGGTATGCCGTATTTTTTTGTCAGGGCGGCCACGAATTTCATCATTATGGCAGGCCCGATGGTGACTACCTCGTCGACCTGTTCGCGCTGTATCACCTGCTCGACGCCGGCCGTGACAAGGCCTTTCTGGCCGTACGAGCCGTCGTCGGTCATGATTATGACCTCGTCGGAGTATTCAGCTACTTGCTTCTCGAGGATAATGAGCTCTCGGGTACGGGCAGCCAGTACACTGACGACGCGGTTGCCGGCTTCCTTCATGGCGCGAATGATGGGCAGCAGGGGCGCCACACCCACACCGCCGCCGCAGCATACCACTGTGCCGCGTTTTTCGATGTGTGTGGCCTGCCCGAGAGGCCCTACAATGTCGTGGAGGTACTGCCCGGGCTCGAGCGAGCATATTTTGGCGGTGGAGTCGCCTACTGCCTGGACTACGAGTGTGATGCTGCCGCGTTCGCGGTCCGCATCTGCTATTGTCAGGGGGATGCGCTCGCCCTTCTCGTCGGGTATGACGATGACGAAGTGGCCCGGGCGGCGCGAGCGGGCGATCAGCGGCGCTTCGACCGTAAGGCAGACCACACGCTCCGAAAAGTGTTCTTTTGTCAGTATCCTGTTCATGATCGGTTCATTTCATGATGTAGAGTCAGATGATTTTGAGAAGGCCCAGCAGGGCCTCTACGGATGCACGGCCTATGACGCGGGCGCGGTTGCCCGGCAGGTGGAACAGGCGCGAGCTGACGCGGCCGCCGGCGCACCAGGCAATCCATACGGTGCCTACCGGTTTGCCTTCGACGGCTCCGCCGGGGCCGGCGATGCCGGATGTGGCCACGGCGCAGCCGGCGCCGGTGGCGTGGCAGGCTCCGACCGCCATCTGCTCCACGACCTGCTGCGACACGGCGCCGTAGCGGTCGAGATCGGCTTCGCCGACGCCTAAGAGGCGATGCTTGACACTGTTTGAATAACTGACTACCGAGCCTGTGAATACGTCGCTGCTGCCGGGAACTGAGGTCAGCAGGTGCGCTATGTTGCCGCCGGTGCAGCTTTCGGCCGTAGCCAGCGTAAGACCGCGGCGCCGCAGGGTGTCAAGCACGATGGCCGCGGCGTCGGCATCGCCTTCGTATATGGCGAGTTCGCCAAGTGTGTCGATGAGTTGTCTGTATGCGGCTTCATAGCGGGTCGCGATGTCGCTTCCGCTCGTCCCGGTGCCGTCAAGGCGCAGGCGTATGAGGCCCGGCGTAGGCAGGTAGGCAAGGTGCAGTCCGTCGCCGAGCGATGTCTCGAATTCTGTAAGGTGCTCGGACAGGGCCGACTCGGTGATGCCGGTGACCATGACGCTCCGGTGCAGACGTACCTCGTCGGGAGTAAGCCGCTTGCGCACATATTCTGCTACTTCAGGGAGCATGCCTTCGGTTTCGAACGGTACGCCGGGCATGGATATAAGCACTTTGCCGTCTTTCTCGAAGCACATTATCGGAGCTGTGCCGTAGCGGTTCTGGATCACTCGGCAGCTTGTCGGCACCAGGGCCTGCGCCTCGGTCGAGGCGTTGAGCTGCAGGTTGCGGAGGGCAAATACGCGCCGTATGTTTTCGGTTACGCTCGCGTCGGGTGCGAGTTCGCCGCCGAAGATCTGTATCAGCACGGTCTTGGTGATGTCGTCCTTGGTCGGGCCGAGGCCACCGGTGGTGATCACCAGATCTGAGACGCCGAGAGCGCGGTTTACGGCCTCCGTGATGGACTCGGCGCTGTCGCCGACGGTGTGGACCGACGCGATTTCCCATCCGGCCGGCCCGAACGTGCGTGCTATGGCTCCGGAATTTGTGTCCGTTACCTGTCCGATGAGTATCTCGTCGCCGATGATGATGATTGAGAGTCTCATATACGTGAATAGTGGTTGATATCGATTGTTTTTTTCAGACTGTTACGCGCGCGTAAGGCGTGCTGTCGTAGCTGCAGAAGTCCTTGTCGAGATACTTGAAGTATCCGGCCATGGCCACCATGGCGGCATTGTCGGTGGTGAAGGCGCGCTCGGGGATGAATGCCTCGAGTCCGCGGCTCTGGCAGAAGTCGGCCACGGCGGCGCGGACGCCTGAGTTGGCCGACACGCCGCCGCCTATGGCGACGGTCTCCACGCCGGTGGCGTCGACGGCTTTGCCGAGTTTGTCGAGCAGGATGTCGATGATGGTGCGTTGCAGCGATGCTGCCAGGTCTGCCCTGCGCTTTTCGATGAAGTCGGGATCGGTCTTCAGATTGTCGCGCAGAGTATACAGGAAAGATGTTTTCAGGCCGCTGAAGCTGTAGTCGAGTCCGGCGATGTGTGGCCAGCTGAATCTGAAGGCATCCGGGTCGCCTTCGGCTGCCAGACGGTCGATGTGCGGGCCGCCCGGGTAGGGCAGGCCCATGACCTTGGCGCATTTGTCGA
>CAJJQT010000067.1 GCA_905193995.1 uncultured Porphyromonadaceae bacterium
GAAGTCGGGGTTCTGTAGCGGTGTCTGCGAGAAGCGGCCGCCGAAGAAGAGCTGCTGCCACTGGCGCACGTTGCCCAGGAAGCTGTTGTCCATGACGATCATCTTCACGGGGATGCCGTACTGCATGATGGTGCCCAGCTCCTGCACGGTCATCTGGAAGCCGCCGTCGCCGCCGAAGTAGCAGACGGTGCGGCCGGGAGCGCCGACGGCGGCGCCCATGGCGGCCCCCAGGCCGAAGCCCATGGTGCCCAGTCCGCCGGAGGTGATCATGGAGCGCGGGGCGGTGAAGCGGAAGTAGCGGGCGGCCATCATCTGGTTCTGGCCCACGTCGGTGACGGCGACGGTGCCCTCGGGAGCCATTTCCGACACGAGCCGCGACACCTCGCCCATGGTCATGGGCTCGTCGCCGCTGCGGTGGAGTTCGCGCGACAGGACCTCGCCGCGCTCGGCTTCGGCGCAGCGGGCGAAGACGCCGAGCCACGCGTCGTGGCGCGCGGCTCGGACCAGCGGCAGCAGGCGGCCGAGCACGTCGCGGGCGTCGCCGTGGACGGTGACGTCGGCGGCGACGGTCTTGTTGAACTCCGACGAGTCGATGTCGATGTGGATGATGCTGGCCTGGCGGGCGTAGGTGGCCGTGTTGCCGGTGACGCGGTCGTCGAAGCGCATGCCGACGGCCAGTATGACGTCGGCGCGGTTTGTGGCTACGTTGACGCCGACAGCGCCGTGCATGCCGGCCATGCCCATGAACAGCGGATGGGCCGACGGCATCGCCGACAGTCCCATCAGGGTGGCTGCGACCGGAATCTGCGCCTTTTCGGCCAGGGCGGCGAGCTCGGCCGAGGCACCGGCGAGCGTGACGCCGCCGCCGGCGATGATCATGGGCCGCTCGGCCGAGTTGAGAAGTTCGGCGGCGCGGGCTATGGCATCGGAGTCGGGCTGTGGCTCGGGGTCATAGCTGCGGATGAAGTTGACGTGGCGGTGACTGTAGTTGAGGAGTCCGATCTGGGCGTCCTTGGCTATGTCGAGCACAACCGGGCCCGGTCGGCCGGTCGAGGCTATGTAGAATGCCTTGGCCACGGCTTCGGGCAGCTCGTCGGCAGAGCGGACCTGATAGGCCCACTTGGTGATGGGGGTGGTGACGGCCACGACGTCGGTCTCCTGAAAGGCGTCGCTGCCCAGATATGAGGCGCCGACCTGGCCGGTAATGAGCACCAGGGGGGTGGAGTCCATCATGGCGTCGCTCAGGCCGGTGACGCAGTTGGCCGCGCCGGGGCCGGAGGTGACGATGACGACGCCAGTGCGGCCCGTGACGCGGGCGTAGCCCTGGGCGGCGTGCATGGCGCCCTGCTCGTGGCGCACGAGGATGTGGCGCAGCTCCGGGCCGAAGTCGTAGAGCGCGTTGTAGACGGGCAGAATGGCGCCGCCGGGATAGCCGAAGACGGTGTCGACGCCCTCGGCCACGAGCGAGCGCAGCAGGGCTTCGGCGCCAGTCATTCGGTTTTCTGTGTTGTCTGTCTCGTGATGAATTGTAGTCATACTTTTCTGTACAAAGTTCCGGAAGGCTTTGTTCACTCACACGAGCCGCACGGCACCTTTGTCGGCCGACGATGCGACGGCGGCATAGGCGCGCAGGGCGGCGCTGACGGTGCGGCCGCGGCCGGCCGGAGTGAACGCTTCGGCACCGCGGGCCAGTTCAGCCTCGCGGCGGGCGGCAAGTTCGTCGTCGCCGACGAGCAGGGTGATGGACCGGCGTGGAATGTCGATCTCGATCAGGTCGCCGTCGCGCACGAGCGCCACGGTGCCGCCGGCGGCTGCCTCGGGCGAGATGTGTCCGATCGAGAGTCCCGACGTACCGCCGGAGAAGCGGCCGTCGGTGATCAGGGCGCAGGCCTTGCCGAGGTGGCGCGATTTCAGATATGAGGTGGGATAGAGCATCTCCTGCATGCCGGGGCCGCCCTTGGGACCTTCGTAAGTGATGACGACCACGTCGCCGGCGCGGACCGAGCCGTCGAGAATGCCGTCGACGGCGGCTTCCTGAGACGTGAACACGCGGGCCGGTCCGCGGAAGGTCAGGATGGACTCGTCGACGCCGGCGGTCTTGACCACGCAGCCGTCCTCGGCGAGGTTGCCGCGCAGGACGGCCAGGCCGCCGTCGGCGCTGTAGGCGTGGGCGGCGTCGCGGATGCATCCGGAGGCGCTGTCGGTGTCGAGCTCGGAGTAGTAAGCCATCTGGCTGCCGAGCCGGGTGGTGCGGCGGCCGCCGGGTGCCGATTTCCAGAGCTCGTCGGCCGCGTCGGTGAAGCCGGGGCGGCCGGGAACGTAGCGGTCGATGGCCTCGGCGAGCGTGAGGCCGTCGGCGCGGCGGACCGATGTGTCGACCAGGCCGGCGTCGGCCAGGCGCGCGAGGATGGTGAGGATGCCGCCGGCGCGGTTGACGTCCTCGATGTGGTAGCGCGAGTTGGGCGCGACCTTGCACAGTACGGGGACGCGCCGCGAGAGGCGGTCGATGTCGTCGAGGCTGAAGTCGGCGCCGGCCTCGCGGGCTACTGCAAGGAGGTGGAGGACTGTGTTGCTCGAGCCGCCCATGGCTATGTCGAGCGACATGGCGTTGAGCAGGGCCGGGCGCGAGGCGATGCTGCGGGGCAGCACGGATGCGTCGCCGTCGCGGTACCAGGCGTAGGCGTTGGCCACGATCTGACCGGCGGCGCGGCGGAAGAGCTCGCGGCGGTTGATGTGCGTGGCGGGGACGGTGCCGTTGCCGGGCAGGGAGAGGCCCAGGGCCTCGGTGAGCGAGTTCATCGAATTGGCCGTGAACATGCCGGCGCAGCAACCGCACGTGGGGCATCCCATGCGCTCGAGGCGGTCGAGGCGGTCGTCAGGGACGGTCGGGTCGGCGCTTTCGACCATTATGTCGACCAGATCGGCGGCGCGGCCGTCGACCTGTCCGGCTTCCATGGGGCCGCCCGAAACGAATACCGTGGGTATGTTGAGGCGCATGGCGGCCATGAGCATGCCGGGCGTGACCTTGTCGCAGTTGGAAATGCAGACGAGGGCGTCGGCGCAGTGGGCTCGCACCATGTATTCGACCGAGTCGGCTATGATCTCGCGCGAGGGGAGGGAGTATAGCATGCCTTCGTGCCCCATGGCTATGCCGTCGTCGACGGCGATGGTATTGAACTCGGCGGCGAAGCATCCCAGGCGGCGTATCTCGTCAACCACTTCCTGGCCTATGTCGTGAAGATGGACGTGTCCGGGGACAAACTGAGTGAATGAATTGGCTACGGCTATGACGGGGCGGCCCATCTGGCCGTCGGTCATCCCGTTGGCGCGCCACAGCGCCCGCGCGCCCGCCATCCGGCGGCCCTTGAGCGATGTGTCGCTGTGGAGTGGAGTAGACATTTTATCGGACCTAATTGGTTACTGCGGCAAAAGTACTAAATTGGCGGCCGACGGCCAAATAACTGCACAAAAAACTGTCGTTCGGGCAGCAATGTGCATCTGAGCGGGGCGGAAAAACAAGAGAGGATGCGCCGATGCGGCGCATCCTCCCGTAAGTGAGGTTCAGTATCGGATTACTTGCCCGAGAGCTTCTCCTTGAGGGCTGCGAGAGCCTCGAGGTCGCCCAGGGTAGCCTTTTCGATAGGCGTGGTGACTGCTGGAGCCTCCTCGCGCGGCTGGCGGGCCTGGCGCTTGGCCTTGCGCTCTGCATGCTTCTCGGCGCGAGCCTCATCCTCGAAGATTCGGCTGTGCGAGAGGATGATGCGCTTGGCGTCCTTGTTGAACTCGATGACCTTGAAGTTGAGCTTCTCGTCGACTTTGGCCTGCGAGCCGTCTTCCTTGACGAGGTGCTTCGGAGTAGCGAAGCCTTCGACGCCGTAGGGGAGAGCGACAACGGCGCCCTTGTCGAGCATCTCGATGATTGTGCCTTCGTGAACGGAACCTACGGTGAACACGTTCTCGAATACATCCCAGGGATTCTCTTCGAGCTGCTTGTGGCCGAGGCTCAGACGGCGGTTGTCCTTGTCGATGGCGAGTACTTCGACCTCGATGTCGTTGCCGACCTGGGTGAATTCGCTCGGGTGCTTGATCTTCTTGGTCCAGGACAGGTCGCTGATGTGGATGAGGCCGTCGACGCCTTCCTCGATCTCGACGAATACGCCGAAGTTGGTGAAGTTGCGCACGCGGGCGGTGTGGCGGCTGCCGACGGGATATTTCTCTTCGATGTTCTCCCAGGGATCGTTCTTGAGCTGCTTGATGCCGAGGCTCATCTTGCGGTCCTCGCGGTCGAGGGTGAGGATAACGGCCTCAACCTCGTCGCCGACCTTCATGAAGTCCTGGGCCGAACGCAGATGCTGGCTCCACGACATCTCGCTGACGTGGATCAGGCCCTCGACGCCGGGAGCGATTTCGAGGAATGCGCCGTAGTCGGCCATGACGACAACCTTGCCCTTGACATGGTCGCCGACCTTGAGGTTGGGATCGAGCGCGTCCCACGGATGGGGCTGGAGCTGCTTCAGACCCAGGGCGATGCGCTTCTTCTCGTCGTCGAAGTCGAGAATGACGACATTGAGCTTCTGGTCAAGCTCGACGACCTCGCTGGGCTTTGTGACGCGGCCCCAGCTGAGATCGGTGATGTGGATCAGGCCGTCTACGCCGCCCAGGTCGATGAATACGCCGTAGGAGGTGATGTTCTTGACAGTGCCTTCGAGCACCTGGCCCTTTTCGAGCTTCGAGATGATCTCGCGCTTCTGCTGCTCGAGCTCGGCCTCGATAAGAGCTTTGTGAGAGATAACGACATTCTTGAATTCTTCGTTGATCTTCACAACCTTGAATTCCATAGTCTTGCCGACGTAAACGTCGTAGTCGCGGATGGGCTTCACGTCGATCTGCGAGCCGGGGAGGAAGGCCTCGAGTCCGAAAACGTCGACGATCATGCCGCCCTTGGTGCGGCACTTGATGAAGCCCTTGATGATCTCGTCGTTCTCGAGAGCGGCGTTGATACGCTCCCACGAACGCGAAGCGCGGGCTTTCTTGTGCGACAGGACAAGCTGGCCTTTCTTGTCCTCGGGATTTTCGATGAAAACTTCCACCTTGTCGCCAACCTTGATCTCAGGGTTGTAGCGGAATTCGCTCATCGGTATGATACCGTCGCTCTTATAACCGATGTTAACCACGGCCTCGCGCTTGTTCATAGCGATAATGGTACCTTCGATTACTTCTTTGTCCTTGACGGTGTTGAGCGACTCGTCATACGTGCGGGTGAGTTCCTCGCGGGATTTCTCACCGACTGTTTCGCCTTTCTCATAGGCTTCCCAATCGAAGTCTACGATAGGGGTTTTGGTTTGTTCTGCCATTTAAAAAGTTAATAATAAATTAATTATACGTGCCGACGACTCACTCGCCCGCACACTCCGGCAGGCGTCTGCCCACCTTTGCGGCGCAAAGTTAGCTATTTTTTTTGACCCGCGCAACATGCGGTCCCTCATCCACAATACTTTTCATACAAAAAAATGCCTGCCGGGACTATCGGGAAGACAAGTCCGGGCAGGCCTTTGCCGGCAGGCAACCGGCGTGCTGATCAGAACAGGCGTTCGGGGTATTCGCCGGATTCGTGGAGACGTGCGAACTTCTCGACAACGCCGGGCCGGTCATTGGCGTATGTGACGCCGAACCAGCGCGAGTCGGTGTCGAGGACCCTGACGGTGGCTTCGCCTGACTTGATGAGTGCGTCGGCCACGTCGGGGATCACCTGTTCGGCCTTGGGCGTGGTGAGATCGCGGTCGAGGAATTTGCGGAACTCGCGGTCGGCGAGGTCGAAGTAGTCGGGTGTGAAACCCCACATGTTCATAGATACGGGCACGTTGGCGTCGAGGGTATGTTCCTTGCCGGCGGCGTCGGAGTACTTGATCTCGTGATTTTCGTCGAAGTGGATTTCCTTGCATTCCTCGACGGAAGTGAGCAGTCCGTTGTCGGTCTGGCAGACGCCTCGGTTGACGCCGCCGTTCTCGGTCATGGTGTTGCCGATGCGGAATCCAACCATGCAGTAGTCGCCCTTGCGGTCGCGCGGTCGCATGAGCTCGCGGGCGAGCACCTCGTAGGAGTTGCGTCCGTAGAAGTCGTCGGAGTTGATGACTGCGAAGGGTTCTCTGATAGTGCCGGCGGCCATCAGTACGGCGTGGGCGGGTCCCCAGGGCTTGGTGCGCTCGTCGGGGCAGGTGTATCCTTCGGGGAGCTTGTCGATTGACTGGAACACCACTTCGACGGGGATATGGCCTTCATATTTCGAGAGAATGTTGTTGCGGAAGTCCTTTTCGAAATCCTTGCGGATGACGAACACCACTTTGCCGAAGCCCGACTTTATGGCATCGTAGATGGAGTAGTCCATGATGGTCTCGCCGTGAGGGCCCAGCGGGTCGAGCTGTTTGAGACCGCCGTAGCGGCTGCCCATGCCTGCTGCAAGAACGAATAATGTAGGTTTCATGTCTGTGTAGCTGATTAATTATTAAGGTTAATTCTGTAGATTCTGAAAGTGAGAGGCGGCACAGTGTCGGATAGACTGCGATCGGCTCCGAGGTGCATGTGCGATTCGACGGGGACGATTCGGCGTGGATTGTCGAAGGTGTTGTCGGCGTCGGGGGTGTCTGATGTGAGTGTGATTACTCCGACGGTGTCGCTGACCGAAGCCTTGCGGCCCCACCTGGGGCGGACGGCTATGGAATGGGGCACGGTGTCGGTGTTGACGACCTTGACGATGTAGGAGCGGTCGCCACGGTCGCAGACTGCTGAGGCGAATAGTCCGCCCTGCCCCTCGTTTCCGGCCAACGGCTTGCCTTCGTGGGTGATCGGGACGACGTGGGTGCCTCGGTTGGCCGCATAGAGCTGCTGCACGTAGTAGCTTACCGAGGGTACGACGGCGGAATTGTCGAACCAGATCAGGTCGGGGCGCCACTGCCAGCCATTTACATTGGCGAGCAGGGGGGCGTAAGTGGCCATGCGGACTACGTCGGCGTTGCGCTCGAGGCCTGTCATGAACGCCGCCTCGCAGATGGCGGCGCGGTAATTGTTGCGTTTGGCGCCGGAAGTGTGGCATGCGTATTCGCCGGCGAATACTTTTGGACCCTTGCGGTCGTAGCTGTCGTAGCGGTTGCCGTGGCTGAGGAACCAGTCCTCGTTGCGGTAGAAATGTTCGTCGACAAGATCGACCTTCAGCCGGCGCATTTCGGGCCAGAGATAGTCGAACTTGTCGCCCTCGGAGTCGGGTCCCGACGAGCCTATCAGCTTAATTTCGGGATGTGCCTTGCGGATAGCCGCTACGGCAGGTTCGAGACGTTCGACGTACTCAGGCCCCCACTGCTCGTTGCCGACGGCGAGTAGCTTGAGATTGAACGGCTCGGGATGACCCATGGCGGCGCGGACGGATCCCCAGCGGGAGTCGGCCGGACCGTTGGCGAACTCGATCAGGTCGATGGCGTCGTCAATGAAGGTCTGCAGGCTGTCGAGCGGAATCTGGCGGTCAGGCGAATTCTGGTACTGGCACACCAGCCCGACGTTGAGGACGGGGAGAGGTTCGGCCCCCAGGTCCTCGCAGAGCCGGAAATATTCGTAGAAGCCGAGCCCGAGCGACTGGAAATAGTCGGGGAACAGGCGGTTGGCGAAAGTCGTCTGCCAGCGGTTTTCGTTGAGGGGTCGGTTCTCGACGGGTCCTACGGAGTTTTTCCACTGATATCTGGTGGCGGGGTCGGTCCCCTCGACGATGCAGCCGCCGGGAAAGCGGAACACGCCGGGATGCAGGCCTTCGAGCGCCTCGGCTATGTCGCGGCGGAGGCCGTTTTCCCGGCCTTTATAGGTGTCGGCGGGGAAAAGCGAGATGTGCTCGAGATCGACCGCGGGGCGGCTGTAAGGGAGACTGATGCGCAGGGTTCCGGCCGAGGTGGAGCGCGAGGGGGTGAGCGTAAGGGTGTATTTCTTCCACTCGGGCGAATCGACCGTCAGGTCGGCTTCGGCCAGGAACTGGCTGTCGGCGCCGGATGCAGGCTCGGTGAGGCTGACGCGGACAGTCGACCCGGCGCCGTCGGGGCAGCGGGCCCAGACGGAGAAGCGGTACTCCTCGCCTGCCTTGAACGCCATGCCCCAGAAGCCCTCGTTCTCGATGGCGGTGCGTTTTTCGTGATGGCCGGTACAGGAAAGGCGCACGAAGTGGGGGTTGCGCTCCAAGAGTCGGACGTCGCCGGCGGCGCTCCATCCGGCGAGCCGGTCGGGTCGGAACTCGAAAGAGCGGTTTTTGACCAGTTCGGCATACAGGCCTCCGTCGGCCGCGAAGTTGATGTCCTCGAAAAAGAGGCCGTACATGGTCGGCTGCACCTCGGCGCCGGTCTTATCAGGCAGCATTTCGAGTACGAATTCCTGCGCCGCAGCGAATGGCGCGAGAGCGGCAAAAAGTAATATGGCAAGTAGCTTTTTCATGGCGTTTATCAGTAATACCGGGAATATCAATGATTTGTTCATCGGGTCGGGTGGATTGGTTTGATTGAGCCGTCGGGGTTGAAGTCAAGGCGGTCGATGCAGACCTGGCGG
>CAJJQT010000068.1 GCA_905193995.1 uncultured Porphyromonadaceae bacterium
TGATTGTGTTCACCGGCGACATCGTCAACCGCCACAGTCCCGAACTGATACCCTACACCGACATCCTGAGCGGACTCCGGGCTCCCGACGGAGTTTACTCCGTGATGGGCAACCACGACTACGGCGACTACTTCGCCTGGCAGACGCCTGCGCATAAGCAGGCCGACATCGACTCGCTGCAGGCCATGCAGCGCCGCATGGGCTGGCGCATGCTCAACAACGATCACACCTGGCTGCGCCGGGGCAGCGACTCGCTCGCACTGATCGGCGTCGAGAACATCGGCGATCCGCCTTTCCGCATCTACGGATCGCTCCGCCGGGCCTACCCCGACCTCGCCGACCGCAACACCAAAATACTGCTGTCGCACAATCCCGTCCACTGGACCGACTCCATCAGCGGCCGCGACGACGTGAACGTGGCCCTGACCCTCTCCGGCCATACCCACGCCATGCAGATCGAGCTGCTGGGCATCTCGCCCGCAGCCATGCGCTACGACTGCTGGAGTGGCCTCTACACCGACTCGCTCGGCCGCGACCTCTACGTCAACATAGGCCTCGGCGTCGTTGGGCTCCCCGCACGCATAGGCGCGACTCCCGAAATCACCCTTATCACCCTACACAGTAAATAAATGTCCGACATTTTCGTCAGGGTTGCCGCAAACCTCAACCTGCCGGCCAACAAAGTCCGCGCCACCGTAGCCCTCCTTGCCTCAGGTGCAACAGTGCCCTTCATCAGCCGCTACCGCAAGGAAGTGACCGGAGGCCTCGACGAGGTAGCCATACGCGACATCGAGGTCGAGCTGCAGCGGCTCACAGCCCTCGACGAGCGCCGCCTCACCATCATCGGCACCATCGAACAGCAGGGCCGCATGACCGACGAGCTGCGCCGCGCGCTCGAGGAAGCCGCCACCCCGACAGCCCTCGAGGACCTGTACCTTCCTTACCGCCCAAGGCGGCGCACCCGCGCCACTGTCGCCCGCGAACGCGGCCTCGAGCCCTTGGCCAAGATGATCATGGCGGGCGCCGACCCCGACGCCGTGGCCTCCCGCTTCGTCCGCGGCGAGGTCGCCTCGCCCGACGAGGCTCTGGCCGGAGCCTCGGATATCATCGCCGAGTGGGCGGCTGAGTCGCCCCGCCTGCGCTCGGCCCTCCGCTCGCGCTACCGCCGCGAAGCCGCCTTCACGGCCTCGATCGTTCCCGGCAAGGAATCCGAAGCCGACAAATACCGCACCTACGCGCATTTCCGCGCTCCATACCGTTCCATAGCCTCACACCAGTACCTGGCCCTGCGCCGAGGCGAGGCCGAGGGCATACTCAAGGTCGCCGTCAGCCTCGACGACGCCCGGGCCGTCGACGACCTCACCGCCCGCTTCATGCCCAAGGCTACTTCGGCCGCCGGCCGCAGCCTCATCGCAGACGCCGTGGCCGACTCCTACAGACGCTTGCTCAGGCCATCGATCGACAACGAGATGGCCGCCGAGGCCAAGGTCAAGGCCGACACTGCAGCCATAGCCTTATTCTCCGGCAACCTGCGCCAGCTCCTCATGGCGCCGCCCCTGCGCGCCAAGCGCGTGATAGCCATAGATCCGGGCTTCCGTACCGGCTGCAAGGTCGTGGCACTCAACGAGAGCGGCGACCTCCTCGACGACGCCGTCATATACCCCACCGAGCCTCGCCGCGACACCGTCGGCGCCATGCACGTGCTCATGGACCTCATCGACCGCCACGACATACAGGCCATAGCCCTGGGCGACCGCACCGCATCGCGCGAGACCGAGCGATTCCTGCGCTCGTCGGGCATCGCCGACTTCGCAGAGCTGTTCATCGTCAGCGAGAACGGCGCGTCCGTCTACTCCGCGTCCGACATCGCACGCGAGGAGCTGCCCGACAAAGACGTCACCGTGCGCGGCGCCGTTTCCATCGGCCGCCGCCTCATCGACCCGCTCGCCGAGCTTGTCAAGATCGATCCCAAATCTATCGGCGTCGGCCAGTATCAGCACGACGTCGACCAGGCGGCTCTGCGCGACGCACTCGACTTCACCGTCCTGAGCTGCGTCAACGCCGTAGGTGTCGACCTCGCCCCGCCTCCTGGGATACATCTCCGGCATAGGACAGGCCATGGCAGCCAAAATCGTGGACTTCCGCACCCACAACGGCCCATTCCGCTCGCGCCGAGCCCTGCTCGGCGTCCCCCGTCTGGGCAGCAAGACATTCGAGCAGGCCGCAGGCTTCCTGCGCGTGCCCGTTTCCGACAATCCCCTCGACAACACCGGCATTCACCCCGAATCATACCCCACCGCCGAGCGAATGGCCGCCGATCTGGGCGTCACCGTCGGGCAGCTCATCGGCGACACGACGCTTATCGACCGCATCGACCCCGCCCGCTACGCCGATGCCGGCGCCGCCACCGTCGCCGACATCATAGCCGAACTCCGCAAGCCCGGACGCGACCCGCGAATCGATGCCGAAAACGTCGAATTCGACGCCGACATCAACTCGATCGACGATCTCAGCCCCGGAATGGTGCTCAACGGCAAGGTCAGCAACATCACGGCCTTCGGAGCATTCATCGACCTGGGCATCAAGGAGAACGGTCTGCTCCACGTCTCGCAGATGGGCGCCGGGCGCGTCAGCAATCCGTCGGAAGTCGTCCGTATCAACCAGATAATCCGCGTAAAGGTCCTCGATGTCGATCTCGACCGGCACCGCATCAGCCTTACCGTCAAAGACCTGTCATGACCGGGTGCATCCTTTGCATCGGCAGTAACCTGCCGCCGCGCCGCAGGCGCATAGCACGGGCCGTCGCGGCCCTCGCAGCCGTCGCCGAGGTTGAAGCCGTTTCCGCTCCGCATGAGAGCGACGACCACACAGCCCGCGGGCCGCGTTACATCAACGTGGCCGTGCGCGCCGTCACAGACCTTACTGCCGAGACACTTACCGCCCGGCTTCGCGGTATTGAGCGCGACTTAGGGCGGCAGCCCGGCTCCAAAGAAACAGGCCGAATGCCCATCGACATCGACCTAATCTGCTACGGCACCGCCGTAGTCAGCCCCGACGATTACGCCCGCCCGTACTTCCGTGCCTGCCTCGCCGATCTTCCTGCAGAACAGTAAATCCGCGTCCAAAAGCCGAAAAATCGGCCGCCGGCTTTCATATTACCAAAAAAATCGCTAATTTTGCAGCCGATTCGGGGCGTAGCGCAGTCCGGTAGCGCTCCTGGTTTGGGACCAGGCGGTCGCAGGTTCGAATCCTGTCACCCCGACAAAAATAATCCGCCGGATATCAGCTGTTCGCAACTGATATCCGGCGGATGCTTATTTTAAGCGCACATTACTGTTTGCCGGGACCTTTGAAAGGGGTGGGCTTTTTGTCCGGTTCCTGCGGCTCCTGCGGAGTTTTTACTTTATTGATTATGTTGGCTGCGCCTACTCCGGCACCGCCGGCGTCATCGGCGTCGTCATCATCGGCGTCGGAAGGATCCGTATCAGCAGTGACAGTGGCGGTGACAGTGGCCGTCGCGTCGTCACCGCGAACGACCGCCTTTGATGATGCACCTTTCGACCGTGATTTTGATTTTCGCCTGGCGGCCTGCGGAGCGGGTTTGTCGGTCTCGTCATAGCCGTCGCCTCCGGCCGTGCGCATTACGGCGTCTACATCGAGTGCATCGTCATCATCGCTGTCAGCAGCTCCGCGGCGCACGTTCTCGGTCTTCGCCCCATCGGTCTTGATCAGATAGACGATCACGCCGGTGACTGCCGCCGCTGCTATGGCCAGCAGTATGTAGAGGAGCGTGCTGTTGCGCCGCTTCGGGGCTGCCTTGCGCTGCGATGCTGCCGGCGGCGGAGTCGCCTGGGCGGCAGCGACCTTGCGGGGTGCGGCGGCTGGCGCGGCGGCCGGTGACGCTGCCATGGGCCGCCCGCGCTTGACGTCGTCGACGGTGCGCACCACGTCGTTGACACGCACGATGATGGCCGTGTGATTGTCATGGTTCTCGGCGGTCATGTCGATCAGCGCCGACACCTTGTCGGCGTCGGCCTCGCCGCTGACGTCGGAGAACACCGACTTCAGATCGTCGTCGGTCATGTGCTCCAGCATCCCGTCGGAGCACATGAAGAATACGTCGCCGGGGCGCACGTCCTCGGTGTGGTATACGTCGGCCGGATTACGGCGGTCCTGGTGCGGCTGCATGGCGCGCGTAAGGACGTTCTTCTGCGGAAAGTCGCGTGCCTGCTCGGGTGTGAGCTCCCCTACCTTGATGAGTTCGTTGACCAGTGAGTGATCGGAGGTGGCGAACCTGATGCGCGTCGAGTCGCCGTCGACGCCCGGCCGGATGTGATAGACGCGCGAATCCCCGATATGCGCGATCGTGGCGCCCCGCGGATGCAGCTTCAGCATCGTCATGGTGGTGCCCATTTTCTTGAGAGCGTTCGTGTCGCGGCTGTCGAGTGCGTCGTAGGCGCTGCTTACGGCCTTGTTGAGCATCTCGTCGCTGAACGGCGAGTCGGGCTCCGGACAAAGGCGCCCGATCTCAGCGGCCATGGCCTCGCACACAGTGGCGCTGGCCACTTCGCCGGCGTCGCACAGCAGAAACAGCCGGCTGTCGGATGTCATCTGGCCCGGCAAAGGATACAGCGAATCCTCCTGATGCGGACGCCCCTCGGCATCGGTGCGCTGGCCGTACTCCCAGATAGTATATGTCGATATGGAATATTTCATCAGAAACATTGTTTTTTTTAACGGTCCTTTCTTCTCAGTGCTGTCATTGCACCGGATATACGAAATCGATGATGATCGGTTCGCCGCCCATGGGCTTGATCAGTATCTTGTCGCCGCCGCGGAGGGTTATGCGCTCGCCGTGCATCAGCGGCGTGCTGTTGACCCATGTAGGCTGCACGAAGTCTTTGTAAAGGCTCAGCACATGCACGAAGCTGCCGTCCGGTGCGCTCTCGACCTCGATGGTGAGATGCTCGCGGCTCATATAGCGCGACTCGTCGGGCAGCATTATGCCGGCCGATGACGAAGATGCGCGGCGCCCGACGACGTTGCGGCCCGGCTGAAGCGGATAGGCGCAGCCGCCGTAGACAAGGGCGCCCGGGCGGCCGATCGGAGCCGGCTTGGGGGCGGCTGCCGGAGTCGGCTTGGGTGCGGCCGCCGGAGCCGGCTGCACGGCCACGTACTCGCCTACCGGGCGCCGCATCTTGCATACCGGGCATGTGACGAAAGCCGTAGGCTTGGGAGCGGTGCGGAATCTCAATACCGCCGAACAGTTGGGGCACCGCACCGTGGGCGAAGCTGACATTTCTGCCATTTATCTATCGTATTTTTGAGTTAATGTATCAGCACAGACCGGCCGGAAAGCCTTCGGGAGGCGTTCCGGCGCGGTCATCGTGTCAGTAATGAATTGCAGCGGGCATCAGATGTCGAGAGCCTGATCGTCAGTGATGTCTATGTCCGGATCGCTGTCGGCCGTATCGTCCGTGACATCGATGTCCAGATCGTCGACCACTTCGTCGGGATTCTCGTCGACCTCAACCTCATCGTAGTCGATCACATTGATATCAAGCCCTGTATTGGTCGAGATATCCTGCAGGGTGACTCCTGCCGCCGATACATCCTCCGTCTCGCCGGGATCGAGCTCGCCGTTGTCGTTCAGGTCCGACACTATCACGTCGATGGTGCCGTCGCCGTCCTGGTCGATCATGTAGGTTTCGTGGCCGTCGACGCGCATTTCCACATATCCCATGCCCAGGGTGTTGTCCTGAACTATGCCGATTACCTCGACATCGGGTTCCTCGCCCGACGTGGCCGTGGTGACGCTGCCCGTGGGATCCTCGCCAGGATCCTCGCCAGGCTGGCGCTCCTGCGGCCCGTTCTGTCCGTTGGGATCCTCGTTTGGATCATCGCCGGTCTTGGCGTTGGGGTCGTGGCCCTGATCGTCCTGGCCGTGATCGCCGTGATCGCCGTTGTCGTCGCCTGTCTGGCCTCCGTGGTCCTGGCCCTGATGCGAGCCGTCGATATGATTCCAGTCGAAATGGCTGCCGAAAGCCTGCTGCTCAGCCGGCGTCATCGAGTTCCATTCCTGCGCGGTGTAGGTGCCGTAGACATTCCCGTGCCACACGAATGCGCCACCGGCGCCGACTTCGCCGCGTGCGGCCGCGAACGCCTCGCCGAAGGTCATGTCGTCAGTCACCGTAGTGGCGAAGCTGATCTCGCCGTCGGAGAGACCGCGTACGTCGACCCGGTTGTCGATGACCACTTCACCGCCGTTTTCCTCGTCGTCGATCACCTCGTCGTCGTCATCGACCACGATCGCGTCGATGGTCTCCTCATCGCCGATCTGCTGTTTATATTTCAGCTGATGCTCCAACGCTGCCCAGAAATCCATCGCCAGAGTACGGATCTGGATCTCTGCCATACATTCCTGGTGGCCGCGGATCATCGGCACCGGCACTGCCATGGAGCTCATTTACACCGCCGACACCATCGACGCCCAGAAGGCCAAGGAGATCGGCATGGTCAACTATGTGGTTCCCGCCGAGGAGCTCATGGACAAGACCATGGAAATGGCCCATAAGATCTGCAAGAACGCCCAGAAGGCCATTCGCGTGTCCAAGATGGCCATCCGCCGCGGCATCGACTGTGACATCTCCACCGCCGTCACCTACGAGGCCCTGGCCTTCGCCACCTGCTTCGGCACCGAGGACCAGAAGGAGGGCATGCAGGCCTTCCTGGAGAAGAGAAAGGACAAGCACTTCAAGAACCGCTGATCCCCTTCTCCCCTTCCCTTTCCGCCCCCCGGGGGCACACTGAACAAATCAAATTATAAATTGGAGGAACACCACAATGGCTATCAATAAGATTATGGTGCTGGGCGCCGGCACCATGGGTATGGGTATCGCTCAGGTTTTCGCCGAGGCCGGCAAGACCGTCATCGTCCGCGACATCAAGGATGAGTTCATCCAGCGCGGCGAGGGCGTTCTGAAGAAGAACCTGGAGAAGAAGGTCAGCAAGGGCAAGATCTCCGTGGAGGACAAGAACGACATGCTCTCCCGCGTCTCCTTCACCCTGGAGCTGGCCGACGCCAAGGACTGCGACCTGGTGGTTGAGGCCGCCATCGAGGTCCTGGACATCAAGAAGAGCATCTTCAAGGAGCTCGACGAGATCTGCAAGCCCGACACCATCCTGGCTTCCAACACCTCCTCCATCTCCATCACCGCCATCGCTGCCGCGACGCAGCGCCAGGACAAGTTCATCGGCATGCACTTCTTTAACCCCGCCACCGTCATGAAGCTGGTGGAGGTCATCCGGGGGGCCAACACCTCTGAGGAGACCTTCAAGACCGTGTACGCTCTGGCCCAGGAGATCGGCAAGGAGCCTGTGGAGGTTGCCGAGGCCCCCGGTTTCGTGGTCAACAAGATCCTGATCCCCATGATAAATGAGGCCATCGGCCTGGTAGAGACCGGCGTCGCCTCCGTGGCCGACATCGACAAGGCCATGCAGCTGGGCGCCAACCATCCCATGGGCCCCCTGGCTCTGGGCGACTTCATCGGCCTGGACGTGTGCCTGGCCATTATGGAGACCCTGTACAATGAGACCGGCGACTCCAAGTACCGTCCCGCGCTGCTGCTGCGCAAGATGGTTCGCGGCGGCCTGCTGGGCAAGAAGACCGGCAAGGGCTTCTATGATTATTCCAAGTAATTGAAGTCAGCACCAACAAGAAAAGGAGTTAATGGTATATGGATTTTCATCTGACAAACGAGCAGCAGATGCTCCGGAAGATGTACCGTGAATTCGCCGAGAACGAAGTGAAGCCTCTGGCTGAGGAGATCGACGAAGAGGAGCGGTTCCCCATGGAGACCGTCGAGAAGATGGCCAAGCTGGGGATGATGGGTATTTACTTCCCCAAGGAGTACGGCGGCGCCGGCGGCGACGTTCTGTCCTACGCCATGTGCGTGGAGGAGCTGGCCAAGGTCTGCGGCACCACTGCTGTTATCGTTTCTGCCCACACTTCCCTGTGCTGCGCCCCCATCTTTGAGCACGGCACCGAGGAGCAGAAGCGGAAGTATCTGCCCGACCTGCTCTCCGGCAAGAAGATCGGTGCCTTCGGCCTGACCGAGCCCAACGCCGGCACAGACGCCTCCGGCCAGCAGACCCTGGCGGTGCTGGAGGGCGACCACTACGTCCTCAACGGTTCCAAGTGCTTCATCACCAACGGCAACGTGGCCGATACCTTCGTGGTGTTCGCCATGACTGACAAGTCCAAGGGCAACCACGGCATCTCTGCCTTCATCGTGGAGAAGGACTTCCCCGGCTTCTCCACCGGCAAGCACGAGAAGAAGATGGGCATCCGCGGCTCCTCCACCTGCGACCTGATCTTTGAGGACTGCATCGTTCCCAAGGAGAATCTGCTGGGCAAAGAGGGCAAGGGCTTCAAGATCGCCATGCAGACCCTGGACGGCGGCCGTATCGGCA
>CAJJQT010000069.1 GCA_905193995.1 uncultured Porphyromonadaceae bacterium
ACCGGCACAAGAAGGTCGAAGGTGGCTTCGCCGGTCACTACCTCGAGTTCGTCGCTCAGCTCCGAACTGTGCTTGCCGCGCACAGCCACGGCAGTGGCATAGTAGCGCGTGAGAGGACTGATACGGGTGACTTCAAGCGAATTTTCACTGACTGATAGGTCGGTATACCCGTTCAGAGGCTCGATATTGCCGCCCTCGTCCTTCGTATATACGTTGACCGTGTACGACAGAGCCTTGTCGACGGCCGGCCACGACAGAGTGAAGCCGTTGCCGCGGACCGCGGAGGCCGACAGCTGCGGTACGGCCAGTTCGGCATAGCCGTCGCGGACGTCAAAGGTGATCACACCGCCCTGCTCCGCGATGTTGTACAGAGGCACGCCGAGGGCCTTGCCGCTCCAGGTGCGCATCGACGGGGTCGTGTCATCGGTGAACGAAGTCACACGCGATGTGCCGGGGAAAGGATACGACTGCATGGTCTCCCAGTCGGAATTGTCGGCCAGACCGCTGGCCTCCACTATATCGACGTTCTGCTCCTCGCCGTTGTTGGGGCCATTGCTACTCCAGGCGCTCGGCCTGTAGCGCACGTGCCACACAAGCATCCCGTGGCCGGGCAAGTACGTGTCCCATCCCACCTGCTGACGGTTCTCGAACATGTAGAATTCATTGGGATCGTCGGTCAGCACGATGGCCACATCGTTCGAGTCGTGAAGATTGCGGAGCTCTATGCTGTCGTCGTCCTTGAGCACGACCGGATCGATCCAGCCCATGGCGTTGCGCTCGAAAGCCGAGTATATCGGCGGTGTGCGGCCGTCGTTGTTGTACGGGCCGTAGTCGAGCACAGACCATGATCCGGGCGTGATATTGTTGATCGGCGAATAATAGTCGCCGCCCGTATAGTAAAGGTCGGGCAGACCCATCACATGGCTGAATTCGTGGCAGAATGTGCCGACGCCGTCGACGCTGACCTCGCCCCATTCGTTGCAGCAGCCGTAGTCGTTGACCCGCTTGCCGTCGAATACCGGCATCGAGTTATAGGCATACTGCATCTCCCAGCGGTGGGGCCAGATGGTGTTTTCGTCGCCGTACGAAGCCTCGCCCTGACCGGCATAGATGATATACACGTTGTCGACCCGGCCGTCGTTGTTGAGGTCGTAGTCGGCGAAGTTGATCTCGTCGTCGAGCAGACGGCAGGCGTCATACACCATCTCGCCCGCACGCTTGTCGTTGCCGAACACATCGTTGCCGCCGTAGTACTCGCACCTGTTGGGAAGAGTCACCGGGCCGTAGAGGTCGAAAGTCGGAGTAAACTGCCCCATCGACGACTTCACGAAGTAGTCGCGGACCGAGCCCGTGGCCTTGTCGGCCGAGAAGCCTTCCTTATTGAGGAAGTCGGTGAAATAGTTGTGCGCGTCGGGCACCTTGAACTTGATGTCGGAGAACTGCACCAGGATCACCAGTGCGTGGACATCGCCGCTGTGGGGAAACAGTGCGTCGTAGAGGCCGATACCCGATGACTGGTTGGAACGCATCGGCGCGGGCCGCGCGAACATGCGCCGGGCCACCGCCTCGGTGTCGATCGAACCGACAAACTGACGTTCGGCTGCCGTTCGCAGCTCGGGATTGGACGCCTGGAACCGGCTGGCCCCGACCGTGCCGTCGGCGTTCAGCTTCGCATAGCAGTAACGCCCCTCGGCGTCGGCGATCACGGGCACGCGGTCGGTGGTCAGGTAGATGTGTGCGCGCTCGTCGCCGAGGCGGGTCAGTTCGACCACTGACCCGTCGGGCTGCGCAATCCTGTGAATTACATCGCGCTTGGCAGGGACGGCCATCGCGGCTCCGGCTGCCATAGCCACCGTCAGAGCGGCGGCCATCAATCTTAGATTCATATATCGCAATTGGTTTATTATTCTTATTGACAGACCGCAAAATTAGAAAATTGCGCGCTCATTTCCAAACATTGCCGACAAAAAGCCAATTTTTGCCGACAATGTATAGGAAAAATGCGTTTGCGGTTACTTCTTGAGCAGGTCGGATGCCGGGGCGTAGTCCATGCGGATAACCTTCACCGGCCGCTGCGTGGCGTCGATAACAGGCGCATAGTCGGCCTCGGTGTATAGGCCTGCGGCTACTACGGCCTCCATCGGATTGACGTAGTAGACCGTGGCGACGCCTGCGTCGCGGAGCGCGTCGAGAGCTGCTGTCGTAGGCTGGTTGACGGTGTATACAGCCGCCGCGGGCAGCGACGTGCGCCGCGAGCGAGCCAGGGCGTCCTGCTCGGCCGTCTGGCCGCCGACAGCCATGCCCGACGACTTCCAGGCGCCGTTGAGCACGATCACAGCCCCGCAGGGCTTGTAACCCTGCGCCACGGCGGTGTTGGCCACCGTCACGGCCATATCCATGAACACTTCGTCGGTAGGCTGGGCCTTGTCGACGGGCGAGAGACGCACCTGAGCCGAGGCGACGAACGCCATCAGCGCGGCCAGAGCGAGGAGAACTGTCTTTTTCATTTCTTCTTGATTACGACGCGGTCGATGAGCGCGTGGTTGGTTTTCAGATTCATGTTTTCGTCCTGAGGCATGAATACTATGCCCAGGCGGTGCTTGCCTGCCGTAAGGTCGGCATTTATGGTGTTCGACAGGCCCCAGTCGTCCCAGTTCGCGACGCCGCGGTGCGGCATCACCAGCGTGCCGGCCTCAGCGCCGTCGACCGTGAGGGTGCGCACGGCGCACTTGTTCTCGGTGTTGACCGGGCCGTTGCCGTTGGCATATACGACCGAAATGGCGTAGGTGCCGTCCTCGGGAACGTCGAATTCGAGTTCTACCGGTGCGGCCGCATGGTCTACCTCATAGAACCCTGCGCCCGTATATCCGCTGACCGGTTGCTCGGCCGGGGAACTGATCTCGGGCGAGAGCATCGTCACCGATTCCACTGGCATCTGGAGAACCGTGGTCGGGAAATTGTCAATAGGTTCGGATGCGAACGACTCTACCCCGTCGGCGCTGACGCCTATCACCTGATACTGGCCCGGAACGGTGGCGGCATAGGTGGTGGTGCGCACGGTGTCGACGGGCTGCCCGTCGCGCAGCACCACGTAGCGGGCGATGTACTCGATCGGCTGCCACGACAGCAGGTTGTCGACCGGTACTCCCGGGCCGTCGAGCGACGGTTCGTGAGTCAGACGCATGAGCGGTGTCAGCGGAGCCTTCACGTTGGGCGTCCGGTTGACCTTCATCGGGGCGATGGGCTCGTCGGCCATGGTTATTACTATGGTATTGTGGCCCTTGATGTCGGCCGGAAGGAACGGCTTGTGCTCGCGGCCGTTGAGCGTGAACGACTTGATGCGGTCGCCGTAGCCGCGCACGGTGATGTCGAGCACGGCGTCGCGGTAGCGGAAGCCCCGCAGGGTGCGGTCCGCTGCCAGGGCCTCCGGCACGAACGGGCTGAATGCCAGGCCGTCCTTGCGGAAGTCGATGCCGAAAAGTATGCGGTGAGTCAGAGCCAGGTTGCCGGCCAGGCACCAGAGCATGTTCGACGAGTTGAGCTCGGTGGCTATGTCGCCGTTGTCGAGCACGAAATTTTCCTTGTTGGTCGTGAACAGAGCCGCCGGCCGGAAGACCGACCCGATCGCTTCGAGCGTGCCCTGCTCGTTGCCTGCGGCGGCGTTGGCCATAGCCCAGTACGATGCCACCCACGGCCACAGCGCATTGTTGTGGTAAGGCGGCATGTCGGCTATCTGCGGGAAGAAGATGGCCGCGCCGAAGGGTGTCGTGGGATTGTTCTCGGTGATGGCGGCGGCGCGTTCGGCCGGAGCGATGCCGTAGAGTATCGCCAGCGACTCGCCCAGGGTCTCGGCGCGCGGATTCACGATCGGATACCCGCGCCCGTAGTTGTACATGGCGTAGTAGCCCTTGTCGTCGAGCCACAGGTTGTCGTTGATCGCCTTGGCCAGATCGTCGGCCATGGTTTTATAGCGCTTCGCATCGTCGGTGTAGCCGAGGTCGGAGGCTATCTCGGCCAGGATCTGCAGTGTGCGGGCATGCACCGCCGAGGTGCTCAGCGCCTCCGAATCGTAGATGTCGGCGGTCTGCATCCAGCGAGGATAGCTCTGCTCGCGCCAGTCGATGAACGATGTCTCGCCCTTGACCAGACCCGACTCGGTGCGGTGCGTCACCTTCAGGTCATCCTCCATCGAGTCGCGGATGATGGGATATATGTATTCGAGCCAGTCGCGGTCGCCGGTCACCTTGTACAGCTCATAGGCGGCCACGGCCCAGATCATGCGGTCGGAGCTTACGGGCCACGCGCCGCCGCTGCCCGTGTCCTGAACGATGCGACCGGTGGGCGTCACCTTGCGCCGCAGCGATATTTCGGATGCCTCGGGCTGCATGTAGGCCATCGAGAGCAGTATCGAGTAGCTGACGTCGCGGGTCCACACGCCGGCCCACTCCTTGCCCGTGCGCAGCGTGGTGTCGGGCTCCACGGCGTTGAGCATCTCCTCGAGGCCGAGGTTGTAGACCGCCGTGTGCAGCTTGTTGGGCGTCTCGAGGCGGGGATAGCCGCTCACATCGCGGGTCAGCTTCCAGGTCTTGTTGACGGGCATGCGGTAGCCGGGCTGGGCCGAATAGGTCGAAATGAGGCTGACGCCGTCGGGCGAGAATGCCATGTACTCGCCCTGGGTGATGGTGTCGCCGTGCCACCGGTAGGCTTCGGTCGCGACAATGTCGGCGCTCATGGCGGTCGTCCCGATTGCCATGGCAAGGCCGAATGTTGTGATTTTCAAGTATTTCATTATTTAAGTATGATTAATCGTTCAGTTTCAGTCTAAGATAGCGGCGCGTGTCGGGACCGACGGCGAAGTGGCGCGAGGCGCGGTGGCCGACAACCCACATCAGCGTGTCGTCGCGCCAGAGCAGCCACGTGGAATCCTTGTCGGCGGCGGTCAGCCGGCCCTGGGCGAATATGTCGCTCACAAGCTTCGAACCCGACATGCCGTAGGGTTCCAGACGGTCGCCGCGGCGCCAGGGACGCAGCTGCCAGCGCGGCGCTCCCTCGAGCGCGCTCTCATCTATATATATGACTCGCGGATCGCCCTCGGGTTTAAATTCGGCCACTCCGTGGCGCGTAATTTCGATACGCACGGGCTCGCATATGTCGTGAAGCAGCGACACGTCGAAGCATCCCGCAGCCGGAGCTCCTGCCGCGCGGGCGCCCCGCAGGCAGCCGTGGTCGACGCTGCGCACGGCCGCGCCGGCGTAGAACGAGCCTCCCGACCGCGCCGCGGCGGCCAGCATATCATCGGTCTGGCGGCGGGTGAAACCCTCGCCGCGAAGCATCTCGAAGAGCAGCAGCGGCCCGTCGGGATCGAGCGCCAGAGCTTTCAGGTCGATGTCGCCCGTGTCGGCGTCGGTGTAGCCGGCGCCGCGGCGCCGCACGGCCCGGTCGTAGAACGCCCGGTTCTCGCCGAGCATGGCCATGGTGCGCAGCACCGAGTCGGCGCCGCCGGCCTTCAGCTCGTCGAGCAGCGGCAGCAGGCGGTGGCGCAGGCGGTTGCGCAGAAAGTCGTCGGTGGCGTTGGTACTGTCGTCGACCCACGTCAAGCCGCGACGCCGCAAGTAAGCCTCGATGTCGCCGCGGCTTGCCTCGAGCAGCGGACGCACTACCATGCCCTGCTGTGGGCGGATGCCCGTCAGGCCGCCTATACCGGTGCCGCGCAGCAGGTTGATGAAGAACGTCTCGAGCACGTCCTCGCGGTGATGGCCCACGGCCACGGCGCGGGCTCCCTGGCGGTCGATCAGATCGGCAAACCAGGCGTAGCGCAGCTCGCGGCAGGCCATCTCGACCGACTCGCCCGTGGCGCGTCGGCGCGCCTCCACATCGAAGTCCTTCACGCACAGATCCACGCCGAGCAGGCCGCTCACGGCCTCGGCATGGCGCCGGTCGCGCATCGATTCATCGCCGCGAAGATGGAAGTTGCAGTGGGCGGCCACGCAGTCGTAGCCGAGGGCCGTCAGCACGGCCAGCAGCGCCACCGAATCGGCGCCGCCGCTGAGCGCCACCACCAGCCGCGCCGGGGCCGGCGGCAGCCTGTGCAGCTCAATGTATCTGCCTGTCTGTTGCTCGAATATATCCACTTTGCAAAGTTACGCCATTTTTCCCGATCTTCCAACTTTCCGCACCTTCCGTTTCCCATTGAATATCCTCAAAATGAACCTCATTGCCATTTTTTAGTACTCCATATAAATTTTAAGCACAGCAGCCTTTACAATCTGCAAATATTTCTTAAATTTGCATTCCACATTAAATTTAGATATATTTAGACTAAATCGCCAGTCGCAACTGACGATTTAGAAGCAACGCAATTGTTGCGGCGAATGCAAATTTTTGTTATCTTTGCGTCGGAATGGAAAGGAAACGACTCACACTGATCATCAACCCGATTTCAGGCACCCTGTCGAAGAAGGGCGTTGCGCGCTGGGTGCCCGAGCACCTGCGCCGCATGGGCTTCGACGTCGACGTGGAGTTCACCCGCTGCCCCGGCGACGCCACACGCATAGCCCGCGAGGCTGCTGACGCCGGCGCGTTCGGAGTACTGGCCTGCGGTGGCGACGGCACCGTCAACGAGGTCGCAACCGGCCTGATCGGCACCGACACCGCCCTGGGCATCCTCCCGGCCGGGTCGGGCAACGGACTGGCGCGCCACATCGGCATACCCATCGACATCCGCCGCTCGCTCAGAATCATCGGCGAGAGCCACATCGAGGCCTGCGACTACGGCACGGTCAACGGCCGCCCGTTCTTCTGTACGTTCGGCGTCGGATTCGACGCAGCCGTCAGCCACCGCTTCTCGCTCAAGCACCGCCGCGGACTGATGACCTACATCTCGAGCGCCATCGACGAGTTCATCCAGTACCACCCGCAGGCCTACCGCATCATCGTCGACGGCACCGTCATGACCGAGCGGGCATTCCTCGTTGTGGTATGCAACGCCTCGCAGTACGGCAACAACGCCTTCATAGCCCCCGCCGCCTCGATCCGCGACGGCATGCTCGACGTCACCATCGTGCATGAGGGCAACTTCGTCACCCACGCCCTGTCGGGCCTCGAGATGATGACCGGCGTCATCGGCAACCACGGCAAGATACGCACCTTCCGCACCAATCACCTGCGCATCGAGCGCGACGACGCCACCGTCACGCACATCGACGGCGATCCCGCCGAGCTCCCGCGCAATCTCGACATCGAATGCCATCCACACGCGCTGAAGGTGTTCATCTCCACGCGCAAGCCACGATTCCGGCCCCTCATCTCGCCCCTCGTGCTGCTGGTCAAGGACTGGTGGATTGCCCTGGAACGCATTTTCCACAAACACTAAAAAAAGTTATAAAATCGGCGATTGTGGAAAAATTTCCGTATATTTGCAGTGTTATAAGAACATCCGACCATATAACATAAAACCTAAAATATCACAGACATGTCAAAAGTAACAGTTATCGGCGCCGGCAATGTAGGCGCAACCTGTGCAAACGTCCTGGTAACCAAACAGGTTGCCGATGAAGTAGTACTCCTCGACATCAAGGAGGGCGTATCCGAAGGCAAGGCCATGGACATCATGCAGACTGCCAACATCCTCGATCTCAACACCCGCCTCGTGGGTGTAACCAACGACTACGCCATGACCGAAGGCAGCGACGTTGTGGTCATCACCTCGGGCATTCCCCGCAAACCCGGCATGACCCGCGAGGAGCTCATCGGCGTCAACGCCGGCATCGTCAAGTCGGTTACTGACAACGTGCTGAAGCATTCACCCAACGCCATCATCATCTGCGTGTCGAACCCCATGGACACCATGACCTACCTCATCCACAAGATGTCGGGCCTGCCCAAAAACCACATCATCGGCATGGGCGGCGCTCTCGACAGCGCACGCTTCAAGTACTTCCTGAGCATCGCCCTGGGCGCCAACGCCAAGGAAGTCGAAGGCATCGTCATCGGCGGCCACGGCGACACCACCATGATCCCGCTCACCCGCTTCGCCGCCTACCGTGGCATCCCCGCCTCGACCCTCCTGCCCAAGGAGCAGCTCGAGAAGGTAGCAGCCGACACCATGGTCGGCGGCGCCACCCTCACCAAGCTCCTCGGCACATCGGCATGGTACGCTCCCGGCGCTGCTGCCGCACAGGTTGTCGAAGCTGTACTCCACGACCAGAAGAAGCTCATCTCGTGCTCGGCCCTCCTCGACGGCGAATACGGCGAGAAGGACCTCTGCATCGGCGTTCCCTGTATCCTCGGCCGCAACGGCATCGAGAAGATTGTCGAATTCGACCTCAACCACGAAGAGAAAGAACTCTTCCACAAGAGCGCCGAAGCCGTTCACAAGACCAACTCGGCCCTCCCCGCCTGAAGTTAA
>CAJJQT010000070.1 GCA_905193995.1 uncultured Porphyromonadaceae bacterium
CCGACAGCCAGGCCGGCGGCTCCCGCCGCTCCGACATGCACCAGCCGGGGCATGCCCGTCTTGGCCGGAGCCTCGCCGTCAGCGGGGTTGAAGCTGTCGTTCGGATACATGGGATTCGTGCCGAAGTTCGAATTGTAGATGGTCTCTTCTGGTTTCATATCTTATGGGTTTTTAGAGTTATTGTTTTTCTTTGTTTCTGACGCAAAGTTAGCAACATCCGGCCGTCCTGTCAACTGTTTCGGCGGTTTATTCCACGAATCGCCCGCTTTTTTTGACGAACAGGGCCGTTTTGCGGACTAATCGGACAGCCACGCCGCCGACTGGATTTTTTTTTGGCGCTGTCAACTCTTTGTTGTAATTTTGCCAACGGATAACAACATTAATTATAACTACTATGTTAAGCCCTAAACTTCAGGACGCTCTCAACGCCCAAATCAATGCCGAGTTCTGGTCGGCTTATCTCTACCTCTCCATGGCCATGCATTTCGAGAATGTCGGCTACCACGGCATCGCCAACTGGTACCGCGTTCAGTTCAAGGAAGAGCAGGCTCACGCAGAGATTCTCATCAACTATGTCAACTCGCGCGGCGGCCGCGTTGTGCTCGCTCCCATAGCCGAAGTTCCCGCCGAATGGAAGTCGCCCCTGGCTGCTTTCGAGGACACTCTCGCTCACGAAGAAAAAGTCACCGCTCTGATCAATAATCTTTACGCTCTCGCTGAAGCCGAGCACGACTACGCTACTCGCGGCCGCCTCGACTGGTTCGTTTCAGAGCAGGTCGAGGAGGAAGAAAACTGCCACACTCTGATCGACCGCATCAAACTCGCCGGCGACACCCCCATGGCAATCTTCCAGTTTGACCAGGAGCTGGCCGCACGCGTCTACAACGTACCGTCGCCTCTGGCCGCCAAGGCCTGACGCACGCGCCGTCCCCGACATCACACATCTGCCGAAACCGCATGCCTCCCTCCCGACGAGGCGGCCGTTTCGGCTTTTTTATGTTTATTCCAAAAAAAAAGTTTAAATATCCGGAATAAATCCGTAGCTGAGCCTCAGGCGCTTGCACATTTCCGCCAAAATCGATAATTTTGCAGCCAATTCACAATTACATATCATTTTTACATTTCCAATAGTTGACTGACATACTTTCCAAACTCCCGGCGCGGCAGGCTCAGCCCCCGCTGTGGCTATCGGCTCTGCCGATAGCCGTACTCCTCACGGTATTCATACTCATCATAGTATTTCTCGGTCCGGCCGCCATCAGCGACTATTCCCAGATCACCCTCCTCGGGTCAGCCCTGCTCGCCGCCGCCCTCGCTCTGCGCTGTCGCTCGCTGACGCGGCGCTCCCTCGCGGTCGGGCTCCGACGGAGCGCATCGCAGATCCTGCCGGCCGTCCCAATGCTGGTGTGCATCGCTGCCCTGGCCACCACCTGGATGATGTCGGGCGTCGTGCCCACGCTCATCGACTACGGCCTGCAGATTCTCAATCCGCGCTGGTTCCTTGTGACCACTTGTGCCGTCTGCGCCATGGTATCGGTCATTACGGGCAGTTCGTGGTCGACTATCGCCACAATAGGCGTCGCCTTCATGGGCATCGGCTCCGTCATGGGCTACAGCGAAGGGTGGATTGCAGGAGCGGTCATTTCGGGCGCTTATTTCGGCGACAAGGTGTCGCCCCTGAGCGACACCACCGTCGTGGCCTCATCTACCTGCGGCGTCGATCTGTTCGCCCACATCCGCTACATGATGATCACCACCGTTCCGGCCATGGCTCTGACGCTGCTTATATTCGGACTCAAAGGCCTGCTCAGTCCGGCTGTCGACGGCGGCTCGTCGGCCGACATGATCGCCGGCCTTGCTTCGACATTCAGCATCACGCCCTGGACGCTCGTCATACCTGTCATCACCCTCGCTCTTATAGCCATGCGCGTCAACACCATCATCGTGCTCGCCATCAGCGCTCTCCTCGGCGCAGCAGGCATATTCGTGTTCCAGCCCGGACTCGTCGGTGGCATAGCCGACGTGGGCGCCTCGACCTGGGCAGGCTTCACTGCCACCACCGGCAACGCCACCATCGACGAACTCACCGCCACCGGCGGCATTCTCGGCATGCTCCCCGTCGTATTTCTGGTCCTCAGCGCGCTCTGCTTCGGCTGGATGCTCATTTCCACCGGCATGCTCCGCCGCATATCCGTTGCCTTCACAGGGCGCCTGCGACGCCGCCCGTCGATCGTGGCATCGACCCTCGGCACAGGCATCGTGCTCAACTCATGCACGGCCGACCAGTATCTCTCGCTCATAATCTCGGGCAACATGTTCCGACACGCCTTCCGCCGTGCGCACATGGAGGACCGCCTCCTGAGCCGCACCATCGAGGACGGCGTCTCGGTCACATCGCCGCTGATTCCGTGGAGCTCGTGCGGCGTCACACAGGCCACCGTCCTCGGCGTTCCGACTCTGGTATATCTCCCTTATTGCCTCTTCAATTACCTCACACCGGTCATGTCCATGGTCATCATCATGGCCGGCTTCAAGGTCCGCAGCTCCATCCGCGTGGTCAAAACGAAGCTCGCGTAAACACGCCCACCGTCACCGCCGACACGGCGCTGCGCAGCGTCCACAGCGAATACCCTGCTTCGGCGCCCAGGGCAAGGCATGGCGTCAGGGCACAGCTGACACCCGCCGACATATCGAGCGTGAACGACACTCCGGGGCGGCTGAGCCCCTTCCCGTGAAAATTCTTTATAAATCCTGGCATGACACGCGCCTCCGCCGCCCAGCGACGCGACGGCAGCGGCTGATAGTAGACTGCGCCAGCCGCAAGACCGATGCCGTCGATCATCGACACATAGCGGTCTGCCACATATACCGGCAGCGAGCGCATCCCGGCCGAAGCGCCGACACCGAAACGGTCCGACAGCGGCAATGTGGCGCGCACGCCGGTGCTGATGCCTGTGCGGCTGCTGCCGCCCTTCACGCCCCCGCACAGCGGGAAGTCGGCCCGCGTGGTCACGTCGACCGACGGCAGGAAGTCATTCGTCGCCGCCGGCAGCGGACGCCTCGATGAGGGATATACGAGCCCCCCGACAATATAGCCCAGCTCCGTCGACACTATGCCAGTGAGCATCCCCCCGAGCACGTCCTTCGGATAATGCGAATTGCTCAGCGTCCGCTGCATGCACATCGCATCCGCCGCCAGGTGCGATCCCAGCACCCACCAGGGCGACTTCATATAGAGTTCATGACTTACTATAGATGCCGCTGTCGCAGTCCACGACACGTGCCGCGACGGCCATGAGTCGTTGTCGCTCCGGTCTGGCCGCAGTTCGTGCACCGTCGTTTTCAGCACCTCGGTCAGCGCCGCATTCGCCACGACCGACACGCCTATGCGCACCGCATACGGCGCCACACGCGCCGAGAAATCGGCTGTATCCGCCTTTTCCGCAGCGCTTACACCGGCCTGAGCCGCCAGGCTGGCCGCCAGTATTGTTGCAAATATCTTTTTCACCTTAAAAACAACCCTTCAACCATGCATTTTGTTTGATCCGCTTCAGTTTTCAAGCGATTTGTACACCTGCCTGAACAGCTCGGGTCGTATCGCCGACCGGTTGAAGGCTTCGTTGTCGCGCGTCGGATCCACTCTGTTGCACAGGAAGATGAATATGAGGTCGTGGGCCGGATCGACCCAGAATACGGTACCCGTAAAGCCCAGATGCCCGAATACCGACGGGTCGGCCTCGTCGCATGTGGGCGAATAGTCGGGATTCGCGGTGTCGGGCTTGTCGAAGCCCAGCCCCCGCCGGCAGGTGGGACTCTTGGCCGTGGTGAACAGCTTCACCGTCGGTTCCGACAGCACGCGGGCGTCGCCGTATACGCCCCCGTTGAGCCACATCTGGCACAGCTTGGCCAGGTCGGTCGCCGAGGCGAACACGCCGGCATTCCCCGACACGCCCCCGAGCATCGCCGCCGTCTCGTCGTGTACGTATCCGCGCACGTGCTGGCGGCGCAGGTATGTGTCTTTCTCCGTGGGAGCTATCTCTGACAGGCTGTGATGCAGCGTCGGGCGGTAGCAGGCCCCGTAGGCTCCTAAGGGCGCCCATATGCTGTCCGTCACGAACCGGTCGTGAGGCTGCCCTGTCAGCCGCTGCTCCATGTCCAGCAGCAGGCAGAAGTTGAGGCACGAATAGTTGTAATTATTGTTCTTGCGCAGCGGTATGTTATAGATGCGGCCCATGATCGTGTCGACCGCAGCCTGACCTACCCACATGCCCCGGGCGGCTGCCACCGGCGTGGCCGCGGTGCTGTCGGCCGACACTATGTCGGTGCGCACGAGGCCGTCCGTGTAGCCCCACGCCCCGTTCTGGATCTTGACGGTGTGCTGCGCGTCGCGCCGCGGCGTTATGAGCTTGCCGGTGTAGCTCGCCGGATCGATCATCGTGTTGAACATATTGAGCGACGCCGGCATGCCCGACTCGTGGTAGAGCAGCTGGCTCACGCGGATGCTGTCCTTGCCTGTCCCCCGCAGCCCGGGTATGTAGGCCGACACCGCATCGTCCAGCGCGAACAGTCCCAGGTCGTAGGCCTTCATCACGCCCGGCAGCGTGCCCGTCGCCTTCGACACCGACGCCAGGTCGTAGACCGTATTCGGCCCCACGGCCTCGCCCCCGGCGGTCAGTCGGCCGTAGTTGCGGTCGACCACCACATTGCCGTGGCGCACCACCAGCACCTGGCATCCCGGAAAGGCTCCTTCGGCGAGTGCGGCGCCCACGATCGAGTCGATCGAGTCGGTCAGCGACGGCCGCATCCCCTCGGCCAGCGGCGACGTATAGCCCAGCCGGCTCTTGCCTATCTTCACGCCCGTGCCCATCGGAGCCACGCCCGGCAGGTTGACGGGCAGCGTGCCACCGACCTCGATGCCGCCGAAGACGGCCATCGCCGCCGCCGTGCGCATCTCGGGTATGTTGTCATACGCGAGCACCACGGCGTCGCTCTTCTCGAGCGCGCCCTTGAACTTGCTCATCTTGTAGGCGTTCATCATGAACACGCCCACCAGCTGTCGCGCCTCGGTCAGCTGCGCGTAGATCTTGCGGGCGGCGTTGTTGTCGGTGTGCACCGCCGCTATCACCACATCGTAGCCCTTGATCTCGGCCAGCTGAGCCTTCGGCAGCGCGGCGTCGGCCGTGTAGACGTCTACCCCGGCATACTTGCGGCACATGTCGGTGAAGCGCGTGTCGCCGTTGGCCCCGATGCTCACCACCGCTATGCGCCGGTGAGCCAGGTCGCCCACCGGCAGCAACTCGCCGCGGTTCCACAGCACCGTGATGGCGCTCTGGCACAGGGCGTCGATCAGGGCGCGCGTCTCCGGCGTGTCGATGCGTTCCATCAGTCCCTCGCGCTCGATGGGCTGCTCCTGCGGCAGACCCAGCACATATTTGTATGCGAGGATGCGCTTGCAGTGATCCTCGATGACTTCCTCGCTGATCTTGCCCTTCCGCACAAGGTTATATATTATGTCGATGTCCGACACCGGGTCGAGCGACGAAAGCAGCACGTCGGCCCCTGCCTTCAGCGCCTCTACAGCGCCGTTGAGGCCCTCGATGCGCGCGCCCTTCATGCCTAAGGCGTCGGTGTAGATCAGTCCCTCGAAATGCAGGCTGTCGCGCAGCAGATCGTTGGTCATCTTGCGCGAGAGGGTGGCCGGGCGTCCGCCGCGGTCGAGCGCCGGCACTACGATATGCCCCACCATGATACCCGACAGGCCGTTGTCGATAAAGTCGCGGAACGGCACCAGGTCCACGTCATGCAGGACTTGGAGCGAATGATCCACGCGCGTCATCTCCTTATGCGAGTCGGTCGACGTGTCGCCGTGGCCCGGGAAGTGTTTCCCCACCGCCTGCACGCCGCCGTCCTCGAGTCCGCGTGAGAAAGCCGTTCCGAGCAGCGCCACACGGTGCGGATCCTCGCCGAACGACCGGTAGCCGATCACCGGATTGTGCGGATTGGAATTGACGTCCAGCACCGGCGCGAAGTCCACATGCTGCCCCACAAGGCGGCTCTGCCGCCCCATCTCGCGGCCGTAGCAGTACATCAGCTCCGTGTCGGCCATCGCCCCTAAGGCCATGTTGCACGGATACTTCGGGGCGCCGTCGATGCGCATCGCCAGGCCCCACTCGCCGTCGAAGGTCATCAGCACGGGCACCTTGGTGATGCTCTGCACGTAGTTGGTCATCTCGACATACTGGTCGAGCGTGCCGGCCGTGAACAGCAGGCCGCCCACGCCGTTTTCGGCGTAGCGCTTGATGGCCGCCTTGGAGTTGTTGCCCTGAGCGGGCATCGTCTTCGGAAAAATCAGCTGCGCCACGCGCTCGCGCGGGGTCAGCGTGCTGTAGACCGAGTCTACCCAGCGGGCGCAGGCCGCGCGGTCGGAGTTTTTGATCAGATTCGGTGTCACCGCCCATGCGCCGTAGGCCACGGCGCCGGCAGTCAGTATTGCAAACAGTCGTTTAAGCATTGTGCGATGTATTTAGGTTCATGGTATTGGGTGTCGGATAGATTTTCAGGGATGCATGCGCGGCGCCGTCGGCGGGTTGATCTTCTTCTTGCGCCCGTGGCCCTTGCGCAGGTAGTCGAGCACATCGTCGTACACCACCGTCGGACTCTCGGCCACGAGCCGGTGGTTCCGCATCGTCGACATGTAGTCGCCGCCGTTGGCTATGTAGTCGATTGTCGCCACGCGGTAGGTCCGCTCGGGGTCGATCGGCTTGCCGTTGAGTGTCGCTGAGGTCACGTAGGCGTCTTTCTTCGACAGCTCTTCGGTGCCCGGCACGTACACTATCTCCACGCCGTCGCTCACGCCGTTGCCGTCCACCGCCGCCATCACGTTGAAGGCATCCATCAGGTCCTTGCCCTTGATGTCGATGACCTGCACGCGGTTGTTGAACGGCATCATCGTGATGATCTGGCCCTCGTTCACCGTTCCCTTCGGCAGCCCGCGGCGCAGGCCGCCTTTGTTGAGGATGGCGAAGTCCACGCTGTCGGCCAGCTGCCGCCCGCGGTCAAGCACCACGTCGGTGGCCCAGTTGAGCAGCGCCGCCGACTCCTGCGGCAGCTCCGCCGCGGTCTTGCCCACCGGCACGCGCGTCATCAGCGAATCCACGCCGGCGCGGTACGGAGCCGTGATCTCGAAGAATTCCTCCGGTACTGCCGCGTCCAGGCGGCTGTTCACCGGGATTACGCGGTACGTCGGCCTGAGCGTTTCCAGGTCGACGGTGATCTCGCCGACGTTCTTGCCGGCCTTGCCCACCTGCGTCACCAGCACGTCCTTGCCCGCGGCGTTAGGCACCAGATACTGGTACTTGTCGGTCGCCGGGTCGATCAGGTCGTGCGAGTGGCCGCCGATGATTATGTCGATGTTGTCCGACGAGCGCGCCAGCAGCAGGTCGCCCGGAGGCGTCGCCGGATTGTAGCCTATGTGGGTGATGGCCACCACCAGGTCGCAGTGCTCGATGTTGCGCAGCCACCACGCCGAGGCGTTGGCGGCCTCGATCGCGTCGAGATACTCCACACCGTCGTAGTTGCCCTCGGCTATCATGCCCTCGGGCCGCAGGTTGATGGCGATGAAGCCTATGCGGCGCCCGTCGATCTCCTTTATCGCATATTTCTCGAACATATCGCCTAAGGGCGAGGCCGCCAGGTCGTAGTTCGTGGCCAGGAAGTCGGCGTCGGCCTTCGACAGCACGGCCGCCAGCGAGTCGACGCCGTTGTCGAATTCGTGGTTGCCCAGGATGCGCAGGTCGTAGTCCATCGAGTTCATCAGCTTCTGCTCCACTTCGCCGCCGTACAGGTTGAAGTACAGAGTGCCCTGCACGGCGTCGCCTGCGTCGATCAGCAGCACATTGTCGGCCGCGCCGCGCACGCTGTCGATCAGCGCCATGCGCCGGCCCGCGCCGCCGAGATTGTCGCGGTCGTCGGGGTCGATCTGCGAGTGCGTGTCGTTCGTGTGCAGGATCACCAGGTTTTCCGCCCCGGCAAGCGCCGGCAGGGCCATTGCGGCGGCCAGCATTGCCGCTTTCACTGTCATCGATGCTGTCTTCATCTCGTAACTCGGTTTATAAGCCGCGCCGCGCGCCGCTTTGAGGTTGATATTATCTGCGAAGATACGAAATTATTTTCATTTACAGCCGCCGCAGCCCGCATTTTTGTGCTTTTGCAGTCATTCGCGAAAAATAATTCCGAAAAAATTTTGCAGTTTTCAAAAAAGACCGTAACTTTGCAACCGCAAAAGCAAAGAATCCCGGCTCGCTAGCTCAACTGAATAGAGCATCTGACTACGGATCAGAAGGTTACAGGTTTGAATC
>CAJJQT010000071.1 GCA_905193995.1 uncultured Porphyromonadaceae bacterium
AATATTTCGTCAGTTGAAGGAATAGATGCCGTGATTTCAGCAGTGCCGGTTACACCTTCTACAAGTGTAATTAGTCCATTTGCGTCTACAGATGCAAGATTGGTATTATTTGAAGAAAATTCGACACTTGCAAGAGCATCAGCGTTGGAAATGGAGAACGTGGGAGGTGTGTAACTTGCACCAAGTTCGATTACATCTTCTTCTGGAGACCATGATAATTCAACTGTTTCTTTGTTAGATACGCCTGATGTATAAGTTATTTCTAGGAAGGTAATACGATTTTGTTTATTCGTTTGGAATGTTATTGCTTCCGTTGTTGATCCATCCCAAGAAATATTTTTGTTAGAAATAGTAATTTTACCCTCCTGACTTGTAAGCTTAAAATTATTATTAGTTGGTGCATCATTATGAGCGTCGGTGAAAGCGACTTTCGTTATAGTCACATTTTCAGAAGGCGTAATCGTATAATAGGCAGCAGATGAAGAGGTGCCATAGATACGAATTGTGCCACTATATTGCTCTGTTGCATCAGTAACTTTTAATGTGGCTACATTAGAAAGGTTATAAGTTTTTGTCTCACGAGTACCTCCGGATCCGGCATTTGTTACGATACCTTCTCCATTGTATGTTGCTCCGCTGGCTACTAATGCCACCATGTCGGCCCTTCCTTGCAGAGCGGCCCCAACCAGCAACGCGAAAAGAAGTAAAACTTTTTTCATACGATGATAGATTAGATAGATTGATTATTGATTGAGTTTATTTTTTTGTTTTGGTTCTTCCCGTAAAGTAGCCGGCTAAAGTTGATTAGCTGTCCGTTGTTTTCTTGCCGCAAAGTTAGTCAATTTGTGCTGTCCGAGCCGTGTTTTATAGTTAATATGTGTTAAAATTATAAGTTAAATATATATTTCATTCCCAAAAGTATAAAATACGCGGATATATGGGCGGAGCATGGAAAGCCTGCTCTCCGGGCCTCCGCGGTAAGTCGTGTGTCCGGGGGCGGCATTGCGCATTGCGCATTACGCATTATGCATTCTCAATTCTCCTGGAGCAGGCGGGCGAGGTAGGGGGTGGGGCGCAGGCGGTAGGCGGCGGCGAGGTAGCGGCGGCCGTCGTCGGCGCGGCCCTGGAGGCGGGCGCAGTTGCCCAGGGCTATGAGGGCGTCGACGTTGTCGGGGTCGAGGGCGAGGATGCGTTGCCAGGTGTCGGCGGCTGCGGCGAGGTCGTCCTGCAGCAGGTAGCCGCGGGCGAGCAGGGCGAGGTAGTCGACGGAGTCGGGGAGGCCGTCGAGCATCGTGCGGGCGTAGCGGACCATCATCGGGCCGTCGGACCGCGAGGTGTAATAGGCGAGCAGCTCGTTGTCGAGCGGGCGGGCGAGCCAGGGCAGCTGGCTCTGGAGCCGCAGCAGGAAGCCGCCGTAGCCGTCGCCCGCGCCGACCGAATAGGAGGTGGCGCGGATGTCAGCGAGCAGGGGCGCGAAGGGAAGTCCGTGGCTCATGGCCTGCTCTACGAGGTCGGGGCCGGCCACGGTGTCGCCGGCGAGCTCGGCCGCTACGATGGCGCGGGCGTAGTAGTCGGGCCGGTCGGGGCGGCGGTCGATCAGTAGCTCATAAAGGGCCTGTGCGCTGGGCCACTCGGCGAAGGCGAACGAGCGCTCGGCGCGCTCGGCGGTCTGTGCCAGGCGGGCATCGGTGTCGGCGGCAGGCGCCTGAGCGGCGGCGGAGAGGCCGAAGGCGGCGGCAAGGAGAACGGCTGTGCGGCGGAAGACTTTCATGGCGGAGTCAGTATTTGAACGAGCTGCCGCCCAGGAACTCGCGCAGCACTGAGGTCGAGGGGATGCTGTGGATGTCGATGGGCAGGAAATAGCTCAGGAATTTGCGCAGGCGGTAGGCCTCGGAGTATTCGGGGACGTCGTGCGGCACGAGCTTCAGGATCGACTCGGCGTATTCCTTCATGACGCTGAGCTCGAAGAGGAGGGCGGAGTTGAACGTAGCGTCGGCGTTTTCCTGGTAGGGGAAAATCCACTTCTCCTCGCCGCGGCGCACGCTGGGCCAGCGGCGGATGGTCTCGACGGCCGATGTGCCGCGGTACTTGTGGTCGCGTATGATGCGGCGCAGCAGGCGGTTGTCGGTGGTGGGGATCCAGTTGTGGTCGTCGATGGTGATGGTGGTTAAGGCCGACACGTAGAGGCGGTATTTCATGCGCTCCTCGATGTGGGCGGTGAGCTCGGGGTTGAGGCCGTGGATGCCTTCGATCAGGAGGATGGAGTTGTCGTCGAGGCGCACACGCTTGCCTCGGTAGGTGCGGCGGCCGAGCTCGAAGCTGTAGGTGGGTATCTCGACCTCGGCTCCGGCGAGTATGGCGTTGAGGTCGGCGTTGAACTGCTCCAGGTCGAGGGCGTAGAGCGACTCGTAGTCGTAGTCGCCGTCGGCGTCGCGGGGCGTCGACTCGCGGTTGACGAAGTAGTCGTCGAGCGAGATGAGCTGAGGCTTGAGCAGGTTGGTCATCAGCTGAATGGCCAGGCGCTTGGTGGTGGTGGTCTTGCCCGACGACGACGGGCCGGCGATGAGCACTATGCGTGCGCCGCCCTGTCGGTAGCGGCGGGTGATCTCGTCGCTGATGCGGGCCAGGGCCTTCTCGTGCAGGGCCTCGGACACGTTGATGAGGTCGGCCGAGCGGCGGTGTTCGACGTGCTCGTTGAGCTCGCCGACGTTGCGGACGCCGACGATGCGGTTGAAGTCGACATAGTCGGTGAAGGCGCGGTACATCTTCTCCTGGTCGATGTGTTCGGGTACGCGCTCAGGGTTGGCGCGGTCGAAGCCAACGAGCAGGAAGCCCTCCTTGAACGGGCGCAGGTCCCACACGCGCAGCATGCCGGTCGAGGGGGCCAGCGTGCCGTAGTAGCTGTCGCAGATGCCGTCGAGGCGGTAGTAGGTGGTGTAGATCGAGTGCGAGGTCGACAGCAGGCGCACCTTGTCGTCGAGTCCCTGGCGGCGGAAGATCTCGATGACGTCGGAGGTTAGCTCCTCATGGCGTTCGAAAGGCAGGTCGCGGCCGACGATGGCGCGCATCTCGGCGGCGATGGCTCCGACGAGCTGCGGGGTGACCTCGCCGGCGCCGCTCAGGCGGCAGTAGTAGCCGCGCGAGATGGAATGTTCGATGCTGAGCCGCGCGCCGGGCGCCACGCGCGTGACGGCGCGGTAGAGCACCATGCACAGCGAGCGGATGTAGGCGCGCTCGCCCGAGGGGTGCGTCACGGGCAGGAATTCGATGAGCTTCGGCTGGTAGAGGCTGAAGCACAGCGCCTCGTTCTTGTTGTTGACGCGGGCGGCGATGGGCGTGAATGGCAGGCTGAGGCGCCGCGAGAGCTCCAGCAGCGTCTCGCCGCCGCGCACGTCGACGTACTGTCCGGTATTTATGCAGAAAACCTGTAACACTGCAATTTAAAATTTAGAATTCATAATGCATAATTAAGAATGCATAATGGGGCGAAGTTGTTCGCTTTGGCCCTGTGCGTAATTATGCATTATGCATTTTTAATTCTCAATTTTCTCAAAGGTATTTGTCGCCGTAGTTGACTTTGGCGTCGTTGACCATCTGCTTGATGCGCTGCTCGTTGGCCTTGGGGCAGATGAGCAGCACGTCGCCCGAGTCGGCCACGATGTAGTCGTGTAGGCCGTCGATGACGATGAGCTTGTCGGTGTCCTTGACGGCCAGGATGTTGCCCGACGAGCCGTACGACAGCACGCGGCAGCCCTGGGTGACGTTGCCGTCGCGGTTCTTGGGCGACATGTCGTAGAGGGCGCTCCAGGTGCCGAGGTCGTTCCAGCCGAAGGTGACGGTCTCGACGTAGACGTTCGAGGCCTTTTCCATGACGGCGTAGTCGATCGAGATGCTCAGGCAGGCTGGGAATGCCGAGGCGATGAAGGCGCGCTCGCGAGGCGTGCCGAAGTCATCGCGGCCCTTCTCGAAGGCGGCGGCTATATCGGGGGCGTTGTCGGCCAGCGCCTTGATGATGGCCGAGGCGCGCCACAGGAAGATGCCGCTGTTCCAGAAGAACTCGCCCGTGCGCAGGAATGTCTTGGCCAGCTCCAGATCGGGCTTCTCGGTGAAGGTCTTCACCACGTGGATGTCGCCGCAGACTTCGGGGCCGACCTGTATGTAGCCGTAGCCGGTCTCGGGGCGCACGGGCTTGATGCCCAGGGTGAGCAGGGCGTCGTGGCTCTCGACGAAGTCGAATCCCTCGCGGACGGCGGCCTCGAACTGGGCCTCGCGGGTGATGAGGTGGTCGCTTGGGGTGACGATCATCGACGCCTCGGGGTCGCGGGCGGCGATGTGCCAGGCGGCCCAGGCGATGCACGGAGCGGTGTTGCGGCGTGCCGGCTCGGCCAGTATCTGGTCGTCGGCCAGCTCGGGCAGCTGCTCGCGTACCTTGGCGGCATACTGCTCGTTGGTGAGGATGATGACGTTCTCGGGCGGCACGACCGACAGGATGCGGTCGTAGCTCATCTGCAGCAGCGACCGGCCCGTGCCGAGGAAGTCGAGAAACTGTTTGGGGTTGCCGGTGCGGCTGTAGGGCCAGAAGCGGCTGCCGATGCCGCCGCACATGATGACGCAATATCTGTGTGACTTTTCCATGGTTCCTTTTATTGACGGTGGTTGTGTGTCATTTTTTACTTTAGAGTCCGCTAATTTAGCCGAAATTTTGTTACCGCCCAAAAAAAGCGCGTATTTTTCGCCGCCGCGGACTCAAAAAATGACAAAAAAGCCAACTGACACAATAATATAACGCAAACGGCGTTATAGAAGTTACCAATCATAGATACATGTCACACCTCAGAAATATCATCTCTCCAATGAAGATAGCGGCGTTGCTGCTGCTTGTGGCCGCCGCGCTGCCGGCCCGGGCGTTCAGCCCCGACACCTACGCGCAGCAGTCCGTCCTGGCCGAAGGCCGCTGGGTGCGCGTGCGCGTCAGCAGCAGCGGCCTCCACATCCTGCGTCCGGCCGCCCTGCGCGCCATGGGCTTCAGCGACCCCTCGCGCGTGCGCATATACGGCTACGGCGGCGCCCGCATCGACGACCGGCTCACCGCCGCCGGCTACATCGACGACCTGCCCCGGACGCCCCAGCAGCTCACCGACGCCGGCATAGTCTTCTACGCCCAGGGCCCCGACGTGTGGGAGCGCTCGGCCACATCGGTCAACTACCACAAGGTCCTGAACCCCTACTCGGAGTTCGGCTACTACTATCTGACCGAGAGCGACTCCGCGGCCGCCGCCGTGGACACCCCCACAGGCATCCCCGGCGCCGGCCAGCAGACCGCCGTCACCACCGCCCGCGGCCGCGTCCACTACGAGAAAGACCTGGCCCAGGCCACAGAGGCCGGCCCGCTGATGGTCGGCGAGGATTTCCGCTTCACCTCCGCGCGCACCTTCGATCTCGCCACCCCGGGCCGCGTCGCCGGCAACCCCGTGTGGCTCGAATGCCAGTTCGTGGCCGCCCATGTCGGCGTGGCCTCGCGCCTCGACTTCGCCGTCAACGGCGAGGCGCTCGACTACATGTCGACCGACCGCATCTCGGCCACCAGCGACAACCACTACGTGCACGCCTCCATCGGTGTCACGCGCCACACGTTCACCCCGGCCAACGACATCAATCCGTCGCTCTCGGTCACCGTCCGCCACTCGTGCGACGGCATCGTCACCCGGGCCAACCTCGACTATCTCACCCTCAACTACGACATCAGCCTCGAGATGCCCGCCGCCGGCAGCCTCGAGTTCTGGTCCAACGCCCGCGCCCTGTCGCTGGGCGGCGTCACCGCCGACACATACATCTGGGACGTCACCGACCCGACGCGCCAGCTGCGCGTCGACTGCGCAGCCGAGGGCGGCCGCGCCGTGTGGCAGCCATCATACACGCAGATGCGCTCCTACGTGGCCTGGCGCCCCGGAGCCACCCTGCCCGAGCCCGTCTATGACGGCCGGGTCGCCAACCAGAACCTCCACGCCGACGGCGGCGACACCGACATGGTCATCTTCACTACCTCGGCCCTGGCCGCCCAGGCGCGCCGCATCGCCGCCCTGCACGCCGACATCGACACCCTCCGCGTGAGCGTGGTCGACGTGGCTCAGGTCTACCACGAATTCTCGTCGGGCTCGCCCGACGTGTCGGCCCTGCGCAAGTACCTCAAGATGATCTACGACCGCGGCGTGCAGTCGGGCCACACGCTCAAGTACGCCCTGCTGCTCGGCCGCACCACCCTCGACCACCGCGCCGTGCTCGCCTCGACGCGCTCGCTCGGCTACCAGACCATGCCCTCGTGGGTCAACCGCGTGGCCCGCGAGTCGATGTCGGACAACGACGGCCTGTCGACCGACGACTTCATCGCCATGCTGGGCGACAACTCCGGCTCCGACCTCGGCCTCGACGATCTCTCGATCGCCGTCGGCCGCATCCCGATGGTCTCCGACGCCGACGGCGCCGAGATCGTCGACAAGCTCATCCAGTACACCGCCTCGTCGAAGCGCACCAACTGGAAGAACCGCATCCTCGTCCTGGCCGACGACGAGGACCAGGGCGTGCATCTGCGCCAGGCCGAGTCCATGGCCCGTCTCTTCGCCGCCACTCCCGCCCAGCAGCATCTGATCGACCGCGTCTACCTCGACGCCTACACCAAGAGCAACGGCGTATACCCCGAGGCGCGCACGCAGATGTTCCGAGCCCTCGACGAGGGCGTCGCCTGGTGGTTCTACACCGGCCACGCCAACAACCACGCCTGGACCGCCGACGGCCAGCTCACCTTTACCGACATCAACAACATGTATCTGCGCAACCTGCCCTTCCTCGTGGCCTCGACCTGCGACTTCCTGCGCTGGGACTCCGAGACCACCAGCGGCGGCGAGATCATGTACAAGGAGCGCTACGGCGGTGTCGTAGGCATGATCAGCGCCACTCGCCCCGTCTACATCTCCGACAACGGCTACTTCCTCGACGCCCTCGGCCGCAACACTCTGCTGCGCGATGACGGCGGCCGCCTGCCCACTCCCGGCGAGGTCTACCGCCGCGCCAAGAACAATATCCTCAACAGCCAGGGCCTCCACCGCAGCAACTCCAACCGCCTGCGCTTCGTCTTCATGGGCGATCCGGCCGTGCCCGTCGTCACGCCCGACAACATCGTCGAGCTTCTGACCATCAACGGCCGCGAGGTCGACCTCGACGATCAGCTCACCCTCGCCGCCATGGCCGACGTCGAGATCACCGGCCGCGTCACCGATCCCCGCGGCGAGCTGCTGAGCGACTTCGACGGCACCGTCTACATCGACCTCTACGACGCCCTGACCTCCGTCACCACCTTCGGCAACGGCAACGGCAAGGTCGAGGTCTTCGACCGCCGCGGCGACAAGCTCTTCGCCGGCTCCGCCGCCGTCCGCGGCGGCCTCTTCACCGCCCGCATCGCCATGCCCTCGATGGTGGCCGACAACTTCCGCCCCGCCACCCTGTCGATGTACGCCGCCGCCTCCGGCTCGCCCGCCGAGGCCGTCGGCACCAACAGCGACTTCTACGTCTTCGGCTTCGAGGAACCCGCCGTGCCCGACACCGTGCCCCCGGTCATCGAGGCCGCGTACCTCAACCACGACGGCTTCACCGACGGCGCCCGCGTCAACCCGGCCCCCATGCTCATCGCCTCCGTGCGCGACAATGTCGGCATCAACCTCTCCGTCGCCGGTGTCGGCCACCAGATGTCCGTCATGCTCGACGGCAACCGCCCGTTCACCGACGTAGCCTCGTTCTACACCCCCGCGGCCGACGGCTCGCCCTCGGGCACCATCAACTATCCGCTCGAAAACCTCGCCGAAGGCGCCCACACGCTCACCCTGCGCGTGTTCGACACCTCGGGCAACGCCGCCACCCGCTCGCTCGACTTCGTGGTCGACGCCGCCGTCGCCCCGCAGATCTTCGACGTCTTCACCGACGCGTCGCCCGCCGTCGGCAGCGCCTCGTTCTATGTGCGCCACGACCGTCCCGAGACCATCCTCTCCGTCACCGTCACCGTCTACGACCTGCTCGGACATCCCGTGTGGTCAGGCACCACCCGCGGCCTGAGCGACAGCGACGTCTCCGCGCCAGTCGTCTGGGACCTCACCGACAGCGCCGGCCGCCGCGTCAACCGCGGCATCTACCTCTACCGCGCCTCCGTCACCACCGACAACGCCCACTACGAGACCGCCTCGCGCCGCATCGCCGTCACCGGCCTCTGACCCCTGGAGGGCTATGGAGAGCAGGCTTTCCAAAGCGAGGGTGTTGCAAAACATAAAAAAACGTCGTACTTGTAGGGATGCACGCTCGTGCA
>CAJJQT010000072.1 GCA_905193995.1 uncultured Porphyromonadaceae bacterium
GGCCTCGGCGCGGCGCGCGAGCGTGCCGATGACGTCGTCGGCCTCGTAGCTCTCGACCTCGATCACCGGGATGCGGTAGGCCTCCAGGATGCGCTTGATGTAGGGAATGGCCAGTGTGATGTCCTCAGGCTGCTTGTCGCGCTGCGCCTTGTACTCGGGGTAGACTTCGTGGCGGAAAGTGTGGCCGCCCCGCGGGTCGAAGCACACGGCCATGTAGCCCGGATTCTCCTTGCGCAGCACCTCGTCGAGGGTGTTGCAGAAGCCGAAGATGGCCGAGGTGTTCAGGCCGCCGGTGGTGAATCGCGGCGAGCGCATCAGGGCGTAATAGGCCCGGTATATCAGGGCGTATGCGTCGAGCAGGAAAAGCTTTTTCATGTCGTATGGTGGTTGTGGGCGGCCGGGGTCAGCCTCCGTGTTTTTCGAAATCTTCCTTTATATAACGCGCCACGGCGTCGGATGTGTTCGGGCCGATGACCACGTCGGCCGCGGCCTTCACGTCGTCGAGTGCGTTGCCGACGGCCACGCCCACGTCGGCGGCCCGCAGCATCGGTATGTCGTTGAGGTTGTCGCCGAAGGCCACTACGCGCGTGGCGCCCGTAAGGCGGCGCAGGCGCTCCACGCCGGCGGCTTTCGACACGCCGTTGGCGAATACCTCCAGCAGCCACAGGTCGGGCGTGTAGGTGTCCTTGTAGTACGACACGTAGCACGAGGTCGTGGCCGCCAGGCGCCGGGCCACGCCCGTGACGGCGTCGTGCGGGCCCATGGCGAAGGCCAGCACCATGCGGTCGAGCGCCGCTTCGGGTGCCGCGCAGCCCAGATTGAAATGCTTCAGTGTCAGATGGTCGCGGTCGCTGACGAATGCTTGCTCGGGAGCCGACAGCCGCGGGGCGGCGTGGAATACCTCGATCAGGCGGTCGTCCTTGAGCGTGTAGCAGAACGGATGTATGCCCGAGCCTTCGAACCCGCGCATGACGGCGCGTGCCTCGGCCGGCGGCATCAGCCTGATTTCGGAGAAGCGGGCGCCGGGGCGGTTCCAGATCGCCGCTCCGGTCATTACCACCAGGTCGGCGCAGGTGTACGTGTCGGCCATCAGCCCCACCACCGTGGCCGGCGTGCGCGCCGTGGCCACCGATATCAGGGCGCCGCGGCGGCTCAGGTCGCTGACGATGCGGGCCGACTCCGCGCTGACGCGCGCGTCGTCACCCAGGAATGTTCCGTCGAGGTCGGTGATGTACAGGGTCATCGCTGCGTGCTGTCTTCGGAGGTTTGTGCTTCGTCGCGTCCTGTGACCAGCACCGTGGCGTAGGCCGCTATGCCCTCGCCGCGGCCCGTGAAGCCCAGGCGCTCAGTCGTGGTGGCTTTCACCGACACGCGGTCGACGTCCACGGCCAGGTCGGCCGCCACGTTGAGGCGCATCTGTCCGATGTAGGGCGCCATCTTCGGCTCCTGGGCCACGATGGTGATGTCGACGTTGCCGGGGCGGTAGCCGGCGGCCGCCACCTTTGCCACCACCGCGCGCAGCAGGCGGCGCGAGTCGGCCCCCTCCCACTGGGGGTCGGTGTCGGGGAAGTGCTTGCCGATGTCGCCTAAGGCGACGGCGCCCAGCAGGGCGTCGCTCAGCGCGTGCAGCGCCACGTCGGCGTCGCCGTGGCCCAGCAGCCCCCGCAAGTGCGGTATGTCGACGCCGCACACTATGCAGCGCCGACCCTCCACCAGGCGGTGCACGTCGTAGCCCGACCCGATGCGTATGTCAGTCATTCCGTTCATATCTCTGCAAAGATAACTCATATCCGCGAGACAGGCAAGAAAAATTAGAGTGAATGAATGGAGTGAAGGCCTCCCGGCCTTCGCAACAGCCGGCGGGATTCCGTGCGGAACGCTGTGAAGGCGGGGACGCCTTCACTCCATTTCCATAAAAAAAGCTGCGCGGGGGATGCCCGCGCAGCTCGGTATGAGTGTTGGCTTGTGAAGGCGGGGGCGCCTTCACTCCTTTGGAAATTTTACTTTACGACGACCTTGGTGGCGGTGGTGCCAACGACCTTGACGTAGATGCCGGGGGTGAGGTCTTCGGCAGCGACGCGAACGCCATTGAGGTTGTAGTAAACTGCATTGGCGTCGGCAGCGTCGACTGCGATGTTCTCAACACCGGATTCGATGCTGATCAGATCGGCAGCCTTTGCGTTGGTCGTGGCGTAGTTTTCGCCCGGCAGAGCGATCACTGCGTAGAACTGCTGCGAGTAGTCGCTGATGTTCACACCTGCGATATGGAGGTTGTTGCCGGCGTCGAACTTGGCTTGAGTAAACTTAGTAGTGGTGAGGTTGTTTACGTCAGCGAAGTGCTCGAGGCTGGGTACGTTGTCGGTCCAGGTCACGTTGAAGAAGTGAACACCGTTGTAGGAGCCTACGGCCAGGATCTTCTCGTCCTTGCTCAGGGCGATAGCACCGTTGCATGAGGGCAGTTCGAAGTTGGCTGCGGTCATCAGATCGTAGCTGTTGGCGATAAGTTTGCCGGTCTTGTCAACGTATACGAACGAGAAGGTGCTGTTGTCCATACCGTTGGCACGATTCTGAGAAGCGAAGAAGCCGTTGGTAGCCGGTTCGATGCAAACAGCAGTGTTGGCAAGAACGCTGCTCGAATTCCAACCGCAGGTTTCGGTGTTGCAGACGATCGAAGCCGGAACGGTAACAGTCTCGGCATCGCCGATCGGGTAAGCTACGAGCTGGTTGCTCCAGATGTCTTCGTCGAACGTCCACATCATGGTTTCCTCACCCTTGCCTACGAAGGCTACGCAGGGTGTGCTGCTGACGGTCTTAACGCCGTTGTATTCGAAGATACCGGGGATCTTATCGCCAACTACGATGCGCTCGCCTTCGACAATCTGCTGTGCGCCCGATTCGGGAGCCAGGGGATCGAATGCGTAGATACCGCTGTTGGGATCACCCCACGATGCGAGGTATGCCTTGCCGAAGCGCTGGTCGCCGCGGAGCGGGCAGGAATTGCCGGCGGTGCCGGGGAACTTACCGTCGTAGGTGCCTACGAGTTCGCCGTTAGGAGCGTAAACGTCGAGGCCGAGGCCACGCGAGTTGGCCACGATGGTGTAGCCATAGGAGTCGTATTCAGAATCAGTGATGGTGACAATGCCGCCGCGGCCCCATGTGATGGCGGGATCGCCGACTTTGTTGACTACCAGGGTAGGCTGTTCTTCGCCTTCGTTGAGCAGAACGATGGCCCAGGTGTACTTGCCTTCCGGTACGTCGGTAGCTTCGAAGGTGGCGGTGTTTTCACCGGCCAGGGGAGCGTCGAGCATAATGCTTGCGGCGGGTTCCTCGCTGCCTTCAGCATACAGGTTGATGTAAGCCTCGGCAGCTTCTGCAGAAGCCGTGTAGCTGACGGTGTAAGTGCCGTTCTCAACGCCGACGAACTTGAGGTCGTAAGCGAATGCCGAGCGGAGATCCGATACGGGGGCTTCCTTCCAGTTGAGCATGAGCTCGGAGGGCTGGGTCAGGTCGGGGTTGAGGGTGAAGGTGACGGTTACGTTCTCGGCAGCGGCTACCTTGTAGTTGTTCGACGAGTCGAACCAGGCCTGCTCTGCCTTGCCGTTTTCGAGGGCGGCGTCGGTGTTGCCGCCGAAGTTGATTGCCCAGCTTCCGGGCTGGCCGATCTTGATTTCACCTTCGGGGAGCGAAGCAATTTCAGCTGTGTAGACGAACTTGCCTTCAGCGTCGGCTGCTTCGGGAGCGGTCAGCGACACGCCTGCGCCCCATTCGTCGAACGAGCTGCGGACGGCCAGAGCGGGAATCGGGGTGGTGGCGACAGCCTTGACGGTCATGGCGGTGAGGTCGACGGTGAGATCCATCGAGCCGCCCAGCCAGCCGTTGAAGTTGAATGCGCCCTTACCGGCTACGATAGAGCCTTCGTAAGTGGTGTTGTTGGTCAGAGCTACAGCTACCATGGCGTCGTCGGCCTGTGCGCCGTACTGAGGAGCTTCCCAGCCTGCGAGTTCGCTGATGAAGCGGAACGAGGGACGGGCTGCCATTTCAACCGAGCCGGTGTAGACGTTGCTGCCGGCAGCGGTTTCGGTGAGTTTCACGAACTGATCAGCGTTGGCTGCGGTCGGTTCGGCCCAGTTATTGTACGAGCCAAGCACGTAGATGTCCTTAGGCTCAACGGGAGTTACTTCGGGGAATTCGATCTGATAGATAGCGGCCATAACCTGAGACGTGGGGCCGCCCCAGAATGCGAGTTCGAACTTGTTGTCGGTGCCGGCAACGGGGTGAACGGTGAGGCAGCCGCCGTTGAGGAAGCCTCCGGAGATGAATTCGTCGGTAGCGGTGTTTTCGGTCTTGAAGAGGATGTTGAGATCTTCGTCATAGATCACGAAGTCGCCCGAACGTTTGCCAGCGGTGCGGGTGTAGGGGATTACATAATAAGTCTTGCCTTCGTAGGTGAATACGTCGGCGCCGGGAACTGCCGAGTAGGCGAGACCTTCGGGACGGCCGACATTCTGAGCGACGGCGTCAACGATGATTTCGGGACCGGAAGCGTTCCAGGCAGTCATGACACCTGCGTTGTAGATGGGGTCGCAGTCGGCTACCTCGGCGAAAGTGCTGAACGGAGGCACGACGGTGTTCATGCTGGTGAGAGCGTTCTTATATTCGGCGCTTGCATATTCCTCGGCGGTGAATTCACCGTTTGCGGCATAGAAGCAGGCAGCAGTCTTGCCGGCACCGTCACCGCCCAGGAAGAAGTATGCGCCTTCTTCGCTGAGGACGTCGCCGACGATACGGCCGAATACGTCACAGCGGCCGGGGGTGTATCCTTCGGGGAATTCGAGAGGTGCGGTGTAGATCACATCGCCGCCGCCTGCGGGAATGATGGCCAGTGCGCGTACTGCGTTGGCAAAGAAATCGCCATTGGCATAGCCGATGATGATGTTGCCGGCGTCGTCGGTCGTGATGGCGGTCGAAACGTGGTCGGCATTGTCGCCGTGGTTGACGTCAACCTTGGCAAACTCCTTGATCTCAGAGCCGGTGATCGAATAGACCGTGCCGGTTCCCTTGTCCAGAGCATAGATGACGCCGTTGTAACCTGTGGCGCAGCGGAGCGAATTGCCCAGTGTCACACCTTCGCCGAAATCGGCATTGGTGACACCGCGGTTAAAATTCTCCGTCACAGTGAAAGGCATCTCTTGTGCAAAGGCCAGCGAGGACACTGCAAGGGCAGCACCCATCGCAAGATTGCGTAAAGAAAGTTTCATGCTTAAGATTTGTTGGTTAATAATTTAGGTTGGTTAAATAGTTATCTCGTTGATAATTTTTACGGGTTAGGTCATGGTATTGTCGCAGGCCGGACACGCAATCCGGCCTCCAAAGATAGGCACAATTAGTCGCAGTACAAAACTTTTTCTGAAATTTTAACAAATTTTTACGGTTTGGGAGAGGAGGATGGCAATCGACGAAGTCGCTCTGCTTTGCAGAGAAAGCCTGCTCTCCAGGTTCGCCGCATCTTGAGCCCAGGATGTTGCAGAACGTAAAAAAACGTCGTACTTGTAGGGATGCACGCTCGTACACCCGCTGAACCTCAATGCTTTGCGCTCGGATGCTCCATGGAGCATCCCTACATCCTGCGGTTCTGCAACACCCTCGGCTCAGCAAGGTAGGATAATCCCGCAAGCCTGCGGAGCAGGCTTCATGGTTTGGCCTCGCAGGTGTCCATGACGCGAACGACGTTGCGGATCGGGGGCGCAGGCTGGAAAGCCTGCTTTCCCTGGCGAAGCTGTTCATAACCGAGGGCGAAAGGAGTCGGCGGGAGGCGATTGCCCGCAATCGCACACCCGCCGACAAAAGTGGTGAAGTGTGAAAGGGTTTATTTCGCGGACTCGGCTACGGGCGCCACCGGGCGCACCATACATGTATTAGTCTTAGGGGCACCATGGGCGTGGCCGTAGCCCATTGCGACGGCCCAGGCGTTGGAAGAATCTATACTTTTACCCCAATAACTCCCGTTCGGATCTTTATCACCACCGAAAGCTGATATGGCTTTACTGACGGATTCATATTGCTTGGCCATTGCCCGGCATTGCGCCTCGCTCAGAAGACGGTTTTCGCCGTATTTTGCAACGGCCTCATCCCAAGTAATATCTTCTCCGTTATTATGAAGAGCAACGGTAAATGCCGGACAGCCGTTATAATCGATGACTACACCGACTTTTTTGTAGCGGCTGCGCTCTGCTGAGGGAACTGCTCTCCACTCCGATTGCGTGAAGAAGACGGGCTCGCCGGCGAGAGTCGTGGCAAGGTCAAGATTCTGATATGTGCTATGGCCGTATTGCTTGGCCGCAGATACGTTAGTATCATCACTCTTTTTCACATCCGGAGTAGGTTCAGTATTAATTTGAACTCCAGTTTGCGTATCGGTATCGCTGCGAGAAGAGCCATTGACACCTGGCACAGGAGTGACCGTACGGACTTTGGCAGTTCCGGTCTTGGAGACGCTTAAGACGTAGCCGTACATATTAATCTGCCACGCGTCGGAAGAATCTTTGCTTTTTCCCCACAGGAACCATGTCGAATCATTATCGCCACTGAAAGCATTTACGGCTTTTTTGACAGAATCATATTGTCCGCCCATGGCTTGACACTGAACCTCGCTCGGAAGAGTGTTTTCTCCGTATTCTGCCGCTGCCTCAGTCCATGTTACATCTCTTCCGTTGTCGGTGAGAGCAAGGGTAAAGGCGGGGCACCCATTATAATCAATAACCACACCGATTTTTTTGTAGCGGTCGCGCACATTATCGGGAACCGAATTCCATTCCGATTGCGTGAAGAAAACCGGCTCGCCGTCGAGAGTCGTGGCGAGGTCAAGATTCTGATAATCGGCGTGTCCGTATGTCTCACTTGATGCGGTTGAAGCTGCGATTTCGGTAGTCCCTGTGAAACGGTTTACGAAGATTGCCGCCACAGCTATGACGAGAATAGCTATAAGTGCTGCCACCAAAAGGAGTTTTTTGCTACGCTGACGCGGACGGCCGGGGGCGCCAAGCCGAACGGTCGAGTTTGCCGACTGCTTAGTGGGGCGCGGAGCCGGCCCGGGAGCGGGTTTAGGTTGAGGCTGAGGCGCTTTGCCATCAAAGAGGAGGGCGGCGAACTCGGCGACGGACTGCGGTCGGGCGGATTTATTTAGCTGCAGGGCGGCCTCGACGGCGCGGCGGGTGGAGGGGCTGACCGACTCCGGCAGGGGCTTGAGGTCGTCGCCGGCGTAGCGGTGGTTGGCGCTCAGCGGCGCTTCGCCCGTGAGCAGGTTGTAGAGCGTGCCGCCCAGGGCGTAGACGTCGGTCGCCGGCAGGAAGCGCGACACGTCGGCGGTCATCTGCTCGGGCGGCGCGAAGCCGGGGGTGAAACCGAGAAGGGTGGAGAGGTTCTCGCCCGTGCCGGAGTCGTACTGCTTCGAGGCGCCGAAGTCGATGAGCACGGCGCGGCCCGCGCGGTCGACCATGATGTTGCCCGGCTTGATGTCGAGATGCAGGCGTCCGTTGGCGTGCACGTAGTCGAGCGCGGCGCACACCTGGCGCATGTAGCCTAAGGCCGTTGCCTCGTCCATCGGGCCGTTTTTGTCGACAAGGTCGGCCAGCGAGCAGCCGTCGATGTAGTCCATCACGAAATATGCCGTGCCGTTTTCCTCGAACACGTCGCTGACGTGGACGATGCCGGGATGAGACAGGGCGAAGACCGACTGCGCCTCGCGGATGAACTTCTCGCGCAGCTTGTCGAACGTCTGCGCCTTGCTCTGCAAGCCGACGGAGACGTAGCCTGTGGCATCGTCGCGGTTGCAGATGTCCTGGACGAAGAATTCCTTGATGGCCATGCGGCCGTTGAGACCGGTATGCACGGCCTCGTAGGTGCAGCCGAAGCCGCCCGAGCTGATGAAGCGTATGATGCGGTATTTGCCTCCCTGAAGGAGAGATCCCGGAGCTAATGGCATATAATTCGAGTTGATTGGTTTCCGCAAAGTTAGCGATTTTTGGAGATATTTGCGGAAAGTGCGCGAAAAAAGTTGTAACTTTGCACAAATTTTATCAGAATTGTCACATAAGTAAAGCAATACAGCTAATAAATGAACATTGCAATTGTCGGGGCCGGCGGAGCTGTCGGCCGTGAAATTATCAAAGTCCTCGAGGGGGGTGCCCTCCCCGTCGGCAATTTGCGACTGTTCGGCTCTGAGCGCAGCGCCGGCAGCAAGCTGAAATTCAACAACCGCGACATCACCGTCGAGCTTCTGAGCCACGACAGCGACTTCTCAGGGGTGGATTTCGCCCTGGTATCGGCCGGAGCGGGCGTCTCGCGCG
>CAJJQT010000073.1 GCA_905193995.1 uncultured Porphyromonadaceae bacterium
TCTGCTCCATATAGCGCTTGAGCTTGCCCGAGCGGCCCCATACCTCGGAGGTGGAGCTGTACCAGATGACGGAATAGAGTGTGTGGCCGTTGTGCTTGGCGTAGGCGGCCAGGCGCGGCGAAAGGCCCTCGAGCATGGAGTCGCCGATGAACAGCAGCACTTTGGCAGACGAATCGACGGGTGCCTGCATCCGGTGCATCTGCTGTTCGAACACAGAATCGGCTGCCGCTGCATCGCCCTGCCCCGCTGTCAGCGACTGGGCCGACGCCGACACAGGCGCGCGGGACGCGGTCAGCGCGTCGGCCAGGCCGGAGTCGCGCAGTTCGTAGCCGCCGATGCTCACAGGGCTGAACGCCGACAATGCGCATACCGCGGCGAATGCCACAAGCAGCAGAAGCCATATGCCAAGGTAATTGCGTTTCATCTCAATAGATTACCATATATTCGCCGCTTGGGCCCGGGCTTACGGTGTAGACCTCCATGCCGTAGCCCTCCTCGGCGGCTTTTCCGGCCACCGGCGCGCCCATCTGCATGAACACGTCGTAGCAGCTGTGGCATACGGGACATTCGGCCTGCAGATCGTCGTTGATGAACACGGTCACGTCGGAGCGACATTCGACGGGGCACGCCATATCGTAGGCCACCGGTTCGCCGCTGAGCGTGCTGACGAGCAGGATGCCTCCGAAACCTGTCGCTGAAGATGCCAGATAGTTGAAGTCTGACGGAATGCGTTTGGCTTTGTTGAATACGCGGTAGTCGCCGGCCCCGCTGACGCCGAAGCGAACCCAGTCGGCCTGCGTCCAGAATAGCAGGTTGGCGAAGTGTATGGGCAGCCGGCGGTTGTCGACGTGGTGGCACGAGGCAAGGGTCAGCGCTGCCGCGGCGATTGCCGCCAGCAGGGTGATGACTAAAGACCGGCTGTCACTTTTCATTGTCCGCGGAAGATGAGAGGAGGAAGCCGCAGGGTCAGGCGAGCTTTACCATCAGTTCGCCGAATTGGTCGACGGCTTTCTGGAGAGCGCCGCCTACCATCGCTTTCAGGAAAGGAGGTATGTTTACGTCCATTTCTGTCGATACTTCGGTGGAGTCGGCGCCGAGGGCCTTGATATTGACCGCCAGCTTCATCGGCACCGGAGCTCCCTTGGCCTCGAGGGTAATGCGCTCGGGCGACCGCTCGGCCACAGCGAAGGTGATCTGGCCGACCTGCGGAGTCAGAATGGTCAGTGCGTCCTTGGTCAGGCTCACGTCGCCTACCTTGGCCCGCTGTTCGGCGGGCATATGGTCAAGAGCGGTCTGCAGGTTAGACAGGTCGCTGAATTTTTCATATATCGCTGCGGCGGGCTGATTGACCGTCGCGGGTTTGCTGCTGAATGTTGCCAATTGTATGTTCGGGTGGGATGAGCCGGCGCGCCGGGCGCCGGCGGGTTTTCAATAATCTGATTTTGTGGGGGCGGGGACCCAGTTGGCCGGATCCTTGCGCCACTCCTTGAGAGTGTCTACGTCGGCAGCCTGGATGTAGTTGGTGGCCAGAGCCGCTTCGATCATGGCGTTGTAGTTGCTCAGTGTGTATAGTTTCACGCCTGCCTTGCGGAAATTTTCCTCGGCGATAGGGAATCCGTATGTGAACAGGGCCACCATGCCCACAACCTCGGCGCCGGCGGCGCGGATGGCTTCCACAGCCTTGAGCGACGAATGGCCGGTCGATATCAGGTCTTCGATCACCACGACTTTCTGGCGCGGCTTAAGGCTGCCTTCGATCAGGTTCTCCAGACCGTGGTCTTTCGGTGTTGAGCGCACGTAGATGTATGGCAGTCCGAGCGTGTCGGCCACCAGTGCGCCCTGTGCGATGGCTCCGGTGGCTACGCCGGCCACTACATCGACTTCCTTGAACGATTCCATTATCAGCCTCGTGAGTTCGACTTTGATGAACGACCGTATGTCGGGGTAAGAGAGCGTCTTGCGGTTGTCGGTATATATCGGTGAATTCCATCCTGATGCCCAGGTGAACGGATTATCGACTTGTAAAATAATGGCACTGATCTTCAGAAGCTTCTCTGCCAGCAAGCGTTCTACTTTTTTCATGATAAGGATGTATTTTGAAACTTTTCGCAAAGTTACGCATTTTTCTCCTCAGAGTCCAACGCTTCACACCATGAAATATATTAAAATATGTCAACAGGGCGCGCGGCGGTGAGGCCGGTGCCGTGCATGCATTCTTTCTCGCGGCGTGCGGTGTCAGAGTTTCGCTCCGACGGATATCTTTTTGCCGCAGACGAAATATATTCCCGGAGACAGACCGCCGACGGTCGCCGTGCCGGCCGGATAGCTGACCGAGCGGATCAAGCGGCCGTCGACAGCGTATATGTCGGCGCGGCCTTCGCGGTCCGACTCGATTATGACTGCATCTCCGTCGGTGCGAACTGTAAAGCCGGAGTCTGCCGCTATATCATCGGCGCCGCCCTCTATCTGCTTGCCGACGATGCGCGAGTAAATCGATTCGGTTCCCTTGTACGACACCGCCTTCATGCGGTACTCCATGAGACCGCCGACAAGGTCGCGGTCGGCAAAATAGGTGTTCCTGCCCTGCCGGTAGTCGGTGCCGGGGCGCAGATAGGCGATCTGTTCCCATGGACCGCCGTCGATCCGGCGCTCGACGATATAGCCGACGGCCGTCTCGCCGTTGTGGTCGTAGAAATTGACACGGACGCGCTGGCGGTTCGAGATGATGCCCGATATTCGCGGCGGCGCTATGCGCCAGCGGTGCAGGTACTGGGTCCGCCGGTTGAAGCCGGGGCGCGAATTGAACTCGGCGAACACTTTCCCGGCCGGGGTGAGTTTCCCGTCGATGACGATCGCACGCGCGTCCTCGACCCATGAGTAGAAGGCGTGGCGCTCCAGACGGTCGCATTTGTCGAAGGCGTCGAGGGCCTTGGCCAGCCACGTGCACTGTACCTCCGAGTTGGCCGGGGTGTGCGGCCGGGCTACCTCGGTGGTGTTACCGTCGGCGTCGTAGATGATGTTGAAGTCGGCGTCGCGCTGCGGCCCTTTCTGGTCGGGCCAACGCTCGTTGGTCCAGTTGGCGCCGTTGTTCCATTCGGTTATCCACATGGGGCGTCCGCCGTAGCTTTCGCGGCATAGGCGGTTTATTGTGTTGGCCAGGGTGTAGGGATCCTGCGATGCGAGGTACATATGGGTGGCGACGAAGTCGACCCGATAGTTGAGAGAGTCGGCTTTGGCCAGAAACTCGCGCAGCCAGTCCTTGCTGATGTTGTCGGGGGCGGGTGAGCCTATGCGCAGTCCCGATTTCATGAACTCGGGCCACATTTCTATGGCGATTTCGGTGCCGAGGTCCGACTGGTCGGCATGGTCGGGCTCATTGAATCCGAGGACACATGAGGTGTTGGTGCGCGAGCCGATGTTGTCCCACCCGTCCCACCAGCGGTTGTGGCGCATCGGTATGTATTCGCAGTTGTCGGTGGAAACGGCGCCGGCGCCCCAGTCGTAAAACCACGCAGAGCGCGTCAGTTCGGGCAGGTCGCCGCCCGAAACGCCGCGCTTGCCGACCCAGTCGTGGCGGCATACACGGATGAACGATACAAAGTCGAGCCCGTCGGGCATGGTGTTGACCACAATGTCGTCGTCCGCAGCGATGTACACGCGCGAATAACCCGTGCCGTCGGGATTGTTGGCCATGGTACACGAGAATCCACGCTTGAGGCGGAACGACCGCACGCCATTGTCGAAATCGCCCAAGAGCTCTTCGGGCAGAAACGACTCGGCGCCCTGCAGTTCGCCGCGGTAAAAGCGGTCGCGCTCAAGCACGCGGCTCGGGCCTTGACAGCCGGGTTCGGAATATATGGTCAGCGGCTCTGTCCATCCGTCGGCGATGACGATGGCGCCGTTGCCGTAGATTGACAGACGGTCGCGTGTCGCGTCAAAGGGACGGCCGCCGACAGTTATCTCCCGGGTGTCGACCTCGGAGCAGCGTTTGTTCTCAAAAATGTATGAGTCGCCTGCCGAGCTGAGTTCAACGGTCTCGGCCGTCGCTTCGGCGCAGCACGAGAGTGCCGTCAGGCCGACGATGGCATATTTGATATATCTCACGGCAAAAAAAATCATTTTTTTATTTCATGTCGAGGTAAGTGACCTTGTCCATGTCGCCGTAGTCGAGGTTCTCGCCTCCCATGCCCCAGATGAACATGTAGTTGGAGGTGCCCGCGGCGGCGTGGATGCTCCATTCGGGCGACATGACGGCCGTGGAGCCAGATGAGGCGGTTCTCGGTCGGCTCTCCCATCAGGTGGCAGATGGCGTTGCCTTCGGGCACGTTGAAGTAGAAGTAGCACTCTACGCGGCGGTCGTGGGTGTGGGCTGGCATGGTGTTCCATACCGAGCCGGGCATCAGTTCCGTAAGACCCATCTGCAGCTGGCAGGGACCCTCGCGCAGCACGTTGGCCGTGATGAGCTGGTTGATGACGCGGTCGTTCGACTCCTCGAGCGAACCGGCCTTGATGCGGTTGGCCTTGATGCTGCCGTCGCGGCCGTCGATGGTGACGAGCTGGGTGGCGTATGCCTTGTGGGCCGGGGTTGAGTTGATGTAGAACTGGGCCGGATTGGCGGCGTCGAGGCTGCGGAATACGACCTCGCGGTTGCCGCGGCCCACGTAGAGGGCATCCTTGAAGCCCAGGCGGTATTCCTTGCCGTCGACGGTGACGGCGCCCGGGCCGCCGACGTTGATGACTCCGAGTTCGCGGCGTTCCAGAAAGTAATCGGCCTTGAGCGGGTCGATGGTCTCGAGGACGAGCGGGCCCGCAACGGGCATTGCACCGCCGTAGATGATGCGGTCGTACATCGAGTAGGTGAGGTTGATGTCGTCGGGCGACATGACGGTCGGCATCATGAAGTGCGAGCGCAGCTGCTCGGTGTCGTAGCGGCGCACGTCGTCGGGATGGCAGGCGCGCAGTATGGTGTAGTTGGTCTTGGCCGGTGAGGCCAGGCAGGCGGCCGCCAGCATGGCGGCGAGTATTATTTTTTTCATTTTCTTATTTCGGATATTACGGTGAGTGCCTGACGGCAGTTTTCGGTTATGCTTTCGGGCGATGCGCCCTTGGGGAAGAGTTTCGAGCCCATGCCCACGCAGAAGGCGCCTGCGGCAAACCACTGGCGCAGGTTGTCGGCGGTGGGCTCGACGCCGCCGGTTACCATGATCTTGCTCCAGGGCATCGGAGCCATGAGGCCTTTGACGAATTTCGGGCCGAGGACATCGCCCGGGAACACTTTGCAGAGCTCGCAGCCTGCCTCCTGGGCCATGCCCACCTCGGTGACGGAGCCGCAGCCGGGGGTGTAGGGTACCTGACGGCGGTTGCACAGCCGTGCCACCTCGGCGCTGAACAGCGGGCCGACCACGAAGCAGGCACCCTGCTGGATGTAGAGCGCGGCCGTCGGTGCGTCGACCACCGAGCCTACGCCCAGGGCCATCTCCGGGCACTCGGCGGCGGCGAAGCGCACCAGGCGGGCAAACACCTCGTGGGCGAAGTCGCCGCGGTTGGTGAATTCGAAGGCGCGCACTCCCCCGTCGTAGCAGGCTTTCAGCACGCGGCAGGCCGTGTCCGGGTCGGCGTTGTAGTAAACGGGCACCATCGGCGCCTCCTTGATCTTGGCCATGACGGCCATCTTGTCGAATCTTGCCATAATTCTTAATTATGCATTCTAAATTCTAAAATTCCAATTGCTTACCGCTGTACGCGACCGTTGGCGCTGCCGCCCGCAAGGGCCTTTACCTCAGCCTCGCTGACGAGGTTGAAGTCGCCGTTGATCGTCTGCTTCAGCGCCGAGGCTGCTACGGCGAACTCCAGGGCCTCGCCCTGGGTAGGCATGGTCAGCAGCCCGTGGATCAGACCGCCCGCGAAGCTGTCGCCCCCGCCGACGCGGTCGACGATCGGGTCGATGTCGTAGCGGCGGCTCTGGTAGAACTCACGTAGATCATTGCCTTCCAGCCGTTGTGGGTGGCCGAGAACGACTCGCGCAGGGTCGATACGACATATTTGAAGCCGAATTCCTTCATCATGGCCTCGAAGATGCCGCGGTAGCCGGCGGCGTCGGTGTGGCCGCTCTCGACGTCGGCGTCGGGCTTGAAGCCCAGGCAGAGCTCGGCGTCCTCTTCGTTGCCGATGCACACATCGACGTACTTCATCAGCGGGCGCATCACGGAGATAGCCTTTTCGCTCGTCCACAGCTTCTTGCGGAAGTTGAGGTCGACGCTGACGGTGACGCCGTGGCGCTTGGCTGCCTCGCAGGCCAGGCGCGTGAGTTCGGCCGCCTTGTCGGAAATTGCGGGCGTGATGCCGCTCCAGTGGAACCAGTCGGCGCCCTCCATGATCGCGTCGAAGTCAAAGTCCTCGGGGTCGGCTTCGGCGATGGCGCTTCCTGCGCGGTCGTAGATTACCTTCGAGGGGCGCATCGAGGCGCCGCTCTCGCAGTAGTAGATGCCGACGCGGTCGCCGCCGCGCACTATGTGGCGCGTGTCGACGCCGTAGCGGCGCAGGGCGTTGACGGCTGCCTGGCCGATCTCGTGCTCGGGCAGTCGGCTCACGAAGCAGGCATGGTGGCCGTAGTTGGCGCAGCTGACGGCCACGTTGGCTTCGCCGCCGCCCCATATTACATCGAAACTGTCGACCTGTACGAAGCGGTGCTGTCCGGCCGGCGAAAGGCGGAGCATTATCTCGCCTAAGGTGATTATTTTTGCCATAGTTATGTCTTTTCGGTTATGTGATGATGTTTTGTCATTCGTCCTTCATGAGGCGGTCGGAGCCGGCGGCGATCATGGCGTCGCGGTTGCGGATGATGTTGACGCGGTTGCGCCACATCATGAACATAGTTACCAGCACGAGCAGCGAGGCTCCGATCCATTTGAGATTCTCCACCCCCTGGTAGATGAGCCACGCGAGCGGACTCGAGGCGAAGTCGAGGCTGCCGCCCTCGAAGCCCTCGGGAATGGCCACGGCGGCGTCGCCGGTGGCTGCGAATACATCCTTGGCGGCGAGAGTGAATGCCGGAGCGAGGCTCGTAACCATGTACAGACCGCCCACGATCACTATCAGCCCGACGATGAAGGTCTTCAGCACGTTGCCGCGTGTGTAGGGAAGTACCAGCGGGAACACATAGAACATGCCGGCCAGCGATGCCAGCGGCAGGAATTCATTGCCGGGAAGCGCTACGGCCAGCAGCAGCGTCACCGGGATCAGCAGCAGCGACACGACAAGCGTGGTCGGGTGGCCGATGACCAGGGCCGGACTCATGCCGATGTTGAGGCCGTCGGCATTCTTGAACCGTCGGGCGATGAGCCGGCGCGTGGCGTCGGAGATAGGCCGCAGACCCTCGATGAACAGGACTGTCACGCGCGGGATCAGCTCCATGACGGCGCCCATCTTGATGCCCAGCATCAGTATGTAGGGAATACGATCCACGACAACTGTCCACGAAGGGCACGAAAGGCAGCCGATGGCGATGCCGACGATCACACCCAGAAACAGCGGCTCGCCCAGCAGGCCGAATTTCTTCTTGAGCCCCTCGGCGTCGATCTCGAGGCGTCCGATGCCCGGGATGCGGTCGAGCCCCTTGTTGACTGCCCATGCCACCGGCGCGAATCCTGCGCAGAAAGGCTGGGGGATGGATATGCCGTCCATGTCCTTGTAGAAGTTCTGGAAGCGGCGGGCCGTCATGTCGGCCAGGATCAGAGTGATGATGTAGCAGATAATGGCTCCGAAGAATCCCCAGGCCAGCGAGTCGCTCGCGAAGTAGATCACGGCGCCGATGAAGGCGAAGTGCCAGTAGTTCCACAGGTCGATGTTGACGGTACGCGTGGTGCCGGTGAGCAGCATCAGTATGTTGACGCCCAGGCACACCGGTATGATGAACGCGCCAAGGGCCGTATTGTAGGCCACCGAGGCGGCGGCCGGCCAGCCCATGTCGAAGACCTGGAGCTGAAGATCGTAGATTTTCACCACGTCCTTCAGGGCCGGGCCCAGGGCTGAGGTGAGCAGGGCGGTGACGATCGACAGGCCGATGAAGCCCACGCCAACTTTGAGACCCGCCTTGAGGGCCTCCGACGCCTTGATGCCGATGCAGATGCCCAGCACGGTGAAGATCACCGGCATCATCACTGCGGCGCCAAGGCCGATGATATAGCTGAATACTTGTTCCATATCAGTCGGTCATGTCGGTGAATTGCCCGTTATTGCGGCTGGCGGCCGATGTAGGCCAGGATGCCGCCGTCGACGTAGAGGATCTGGCCGTTGACAAA